>CATAQZ010000306.1 GCA_949487015.1 Flavobacteriales bacterium UBA4585 | reverse complement strand
GTCGGTGTAAGCGTCCAAAGTAATTGTGGTATCCAGCTTCTATGTGCCGATGGAATTAATAAAGCCCAGATTCGGCGTATCATTAAAATACTGAGTCCATAAAGGGTGTAAGCGTAGAAGCGATCTACCCACGCTTGATCTCCGAACAATCTGTAAAAAACAGAATGTATTGCAAATGAGAAGGGGGGATGTTCAAAGTATTCAGGATGAACGTAAGGAGTATATTGTGGTGACCAAAACTGACCGACACCTTCGTTTAAATTTCTCGCAATAGTGGCAAAGGTTAATCCATCGAAAAACATCCCTTGGGTGAAGAGTAAGGGCAAGAGGAGCACCGCCGCTATGGCCCAAGAAAACTGATTCAACCGATAATTAATGATGTGACTCATTTAAAACTCGCTCTTTAAATGGAAGGTAATCTTATCAAATTTATCCTGCGCCATTTGAAGCGAGAATTGAGAATCCGCTAAAAACACAAGTCGTCCGAATTTATCTTCGGCAAGGTAGCGCTGCTTTAGGGTACTAAACTCTTGGAGTTGTGCGTCGTCGTGACTCTCTATCCAACATGCTTTAAAGGCAGGGAAATTCTCATAAGTACATTTGGCGTTGTATTCGTGTTCTAGACGATACTGAATTACCTCGTATTGAAGTGCACCAACAGTACCTATGATCTTACGATTGTTTTGTTTCAAAGTAAAAAGTTGGGCTACACCCTCATCCATTAATTGGTCAACTCCCTTATTCAGTTGTTTAGCTTTTAAGGGGTCGGCATTGTTAATGAATCTAAAGTGTTCTGGGGAAAAAGAAGGAATACCCATATAATGTAAGGACTCCTTTTCTGATACTGTGTCCCCAATCCTAAATGAGCCATTATCAGGGATACCAATTATGTCTCCAGGAAAGGCCTCATCTATTGTACTTTTCTTTGATGCCATGAATGCAGTAGGGGCACTCACTCTAAAAGTCTTGCTTGTTCTAGTATGTATGTAGGTTTTATTACGCTCAAATTTCCCGCTTACTACCTTTAAAAAGGCAATTCTATTCCGATGATTAGGGTCAATATTTGCATGTATTTTAAATACAAAACCCGAAAATTGATTTTCATTAGGCGCTACGACACGTTCTTCTGCTTCCTTCGCTTGAGGTTCGGGAGCAATTTCTTGAAAACAATCTAAAAGTTCCTGCACGCCAAAGTTATTCAGTGCAGAACCAAAAAAGACCGGACACTGTGCACCCTTTAAATATGCTTCATGATCAAACTTTGGATATACAGCTTCGAGTAATTCTAGATCATTCCTGAGCTCTAACGCAGCTTCATCGCCAACACTTTGTTCGAGTAAAGGATCATTAATATCTTCTATTGATGTCCCCTCGGAAATTCGCTGTTTATTATCGCTTGAGTACAAATGGAGGTTCTTCTCCCACATATTATATACCCCCTGAAAGCGTTGACCCATTCCAACAGGCCATGAAAGTGGACATAAGGTTAACCCTAATTTTTGCTCAACTTCATCTATGAGATCAAAACCGTCTTTTCCTTCGCGGTCAAGTTTATTGATGAAAACGATAATAGGCGTGTCGCGCATTCGACAAACCTTTACCAATTTTTCAGTTTGTGCTTCCACACCTTTAGCTACATCAATAACAACAATAACGCTGTCGCAGGCTGTTAGGGTTCGGTAGGTGTCTTCAGCAAAATCCTGGTGACCCGGTGTATCAAGGATGTTGATTTTCTTATCCTTATAGTAAAATCCCATGACGGAGGTTGCAACAGATATACCACGTTGTTTTTCAATCTCCATGAAATCCGAGGTCGCTGCTTTTTTAACCTTATTGCTTTTCACGGCCCCTGCCTCCTGAATTGCACCTCCAAAAAGTAAGAGTTTTTCCGTTAAGGTAGTCTTCCCAGCATCCGGGTGGGAAATGATTCCAAAGGTTCTGCGCTTTCCAATTTCTTTTTCGAAGGCCATGTTCAAATTTTTGAACGGCAAATATACCAAAGGTTTCTTCGAGGATTTAATGGTTATTTATTATACTCGCACTGTTTTTACTAAACAATATATCTTTTCAGAGGTTAGCAGAGAGTGGAAAGTAAGTATTCAATTAAAGATTTAGAGCAACTAAGCGGTATCAAGGCCCATACCATTCGTGCATGGGAGCAGAGATATAAGCTTATTGAACCTAAACGTACGGCAACGAACATAAGGTATTATGGCGATCACGATCTGCGTATTGTTCTAAACACATCTGTGCTTCTTGGAGCAGGATGGAAGATTGGAAAAATATCGAAACACTCCCCAGAAGAGTTAGCGGATCTTGCCCTAGAAGCGAGTCCGTACGAGGGCAAATTTACGTACGAGTTAAATGAGCTAAAGTTGGCTACACTGGGATTCGACATAAAGAGGTTCGAAGCAATAATGGATCATTGTATAGAGCACTACGGTGTACATAACACATACAGAGAAGTTATTGGGGACTATATACAGGAACTTGGTAAACTTTGGCTTTCAGGAAGTGTAGGTATTTCTCAAGAGCATTTTGTGTCATCGCTGATTCGACAAAAAATATATGCCGCCATTGATGCATTGCCGGCTATTGCTAATGAGAACAATGGTAAATATGCCATTTTCCTTCCTGCGAATGAATTGCATGAGATCGGTGTATTGTATCTCGCTTACATTTTAAAGGAACGGGGAGAGCAGGTGTATTATTTGGGACAGAGCCTACCTAAAGAATATTTAACCGATCTATTAGATAACCAACCGGTCGATCACCTAATAAGTAGTTTCACTACACACCCGGAATTGCCAGAATTAGCCAATTATTTGGACGAATTAGAGGAACTTATTGTTCATAAAGGCATCCAAGTACACCTAACTGGTTACATTTTCTCGGATTTCACTCCTGAGCGAGAATTCACCAACATCAACATTTACGGGACTTTAAAGGAATTAAGCGCGGGGTTGCCTTAGAAAACTTCACTTTGTTTAATAAATTTCTTAAAAGATTATACAAATTGTTCAAACACATTGTTTAACTTTACCAAACAAACGTTAAACAATTGTATCATGTCAACTGCCGAATTTGGACAACTCATTGATCGCGAGCATGACTTTCTTAGTCAATTAGCAATGAAGCTTACTAAGCGTCGCGATGATGCTGACGATCTTCTTCAAGATACGTACTACAAAGCCCTAAAGAATAAGGACAAGTTTGCCACGGGTACAAACCTAAAAGGGTGGTTATATACCATAATGAAGAATACCTTCATTAATAACTACCGCCGTAAGAAGCAACAAAACACGTTTGTAGACGAAACTGAAGGACAGTTCTTTCTTAACTCTAGAGAGGCGGGTAAAACCACCTTAACAGACGCCAATGTTGACAACCAGTACATAATGGATCAAATTGGCACTATAGAAAAGCACTACACAGAAGCATTTTTTATGCATTATGAAGGCTTTAAATATGAGGAGATAGCGGAGCATTTTAATATTCCTTTGGGAACTGTTAAATCGCGTATCTTCTTAGCCCGTAAAAAGATGATGGAAAAGCTTGCCGACCAGCGTCACTAACCTACAACCGCCTAAATCGTTCTAATGAAATCAGTAATAGTAATAGGTTCTGGCTTTGCCGGACTTAGTGCAGCGTCCTTTCTCGCCAAAGAAGGTTACGATGTCACCATTCTTGAAAAAAATGACCAACTAGGGGGTAGAGCCCGTTGTTGGGAAAAAGATGGCTTTAAATTTGACATGGGTCCCAGTTGGTACTGGATGCCTGATGTTTTCGAAAGGTATTTCGCCGCTTTCGGTAAAGAGATTTCCGACTTGTATAACCTTGTTCGTCTAGATCCGTCCTACAGAGTAGTTTATGGACCGAACGATCAGGAAGATCAAAGTCCCAACATGGAAGAGCTTGAAGCCATGTTTGATAAACTCGATCCTGGATCAGGATTACGTTTGCGTAAGTTTCTAAAGCAAGCAGAATACAAGTATAAGGTAGGTATTCAAGACTTGGTGTTTAAACCGGGTCGTTCACTTACAGAATTCATGGATTTCAGAATTGTTAAAGGCATTTTCCAATTGGATATGCTCAAAGACATTCGTAAACATGTTGCGGAAGTTAGTACACATCCAAAATTAAAAGCAATCCTTGAATTCCCTGTTTTGTTTTTGGGGGCCTTACCGCAAAACACACCTGCACTTTACAGTCTTATGAATTATGCCGACATGTCACTTGGCACATGGTATCCTATGGGTGGTATGAATAGGATTATTGAAGGTATGGTGACTGTTGCAAAAGAGCAGGGCGTTAAATTCAGAACCAGTACTGAAGTAACTGGCTTTAAGTATGCGAATAGAAAAATTATAAGTGTTCTGACAAAGGGCGGAAGCTTCACAGCTGATATTGTGGTAGGTGGGGCCGATTATCACCACATCGATCAAAAGATTAGCAGTCCGGAATACAGAGAATATTCTCCTGAGTATTGGGATAAGCGAAAAATGGCTCCATCGTCACTTTTATTTTATCTAGGTGTCAAAGGAAGAGTATCAAATGTGTTGCATCATAATTTGTTCTTCGATTACGAATTAGATCAACATGCTCATGAAATCTACACCGACCCATCATGGCCAACCAAGCCACTTTTTTATGCAAGTGCTCCTACCAAAACGGATTCTTCTATAGCACCTGATGGATGCGAAAATATGTTCTTGTTAATGCCTACTGCCCCTGGTTTATCAGGTGATAGTGAGGAAGTTAGAGAGAAGTATTACAATCTGATGATGGATCGCCTTGAAGCGTATACAGGAGAATCGATCAGGGAACGAGTCATCGTGAAACGAAGTTTTGCGTACAGTGATTTCAAAAGCGAATACAATAGCTTTAAAGGCAATGCGTATGGGTTAGCGAATACGTTAGACCAAACAGCCATATTTAAACCGAGGTTAAAAAGCAAAAAAGTAGCGAATCTATATTTCGCTGGCCAATTGACTACACCAGGACCCGGAGTTCCACCTTCATTAATAAGTGGGGAAGTAGTCTGTGGTGAAATCATCAAGGATCATTCTTTAAAGAAAGTGGTATGAAAGCACTATTCGACAGCGTAAGTATTAGAGCAAGTAGAATGACCACTAAGGCGTATTCCACCTCCTTTTCTCTTGGTATTCTAGGTCTAGATAAGAAATATCACGATCCGATCTATGCGATCTATGGATTTGTACGTTTTGCAGATGAAATCGTAGACTCTTTTGAAGGTTATCCCCAGAAAGAGCTCTTAGAACGGTTCTGGAAAGACACCCATTTAGCTTTAGACGAGAAAATTAGTTTAAACCCTATCCTAAACAGTTTTCAACAAGTTGTAAATACCTTTGAAATTGACCGTGATTTGATTGAAACCTTCCTAAAGTCCATGGAGATGGATCTTTATAAGAATGATTACGATGAAGCAGGGTATAAGGCTTACATATTAGGCTCAGCAGAAGTTGTTGGACTGATGTGTTTAAAGGTTTTTGTAGACGGGAGTGAAGAGCGTTATCAAGCTTTGAAAAAGCCGGCTATGCAGTTAGGTAGTGCATTCCAAAAGATTAATTT
Organism: Flavobacteriales bacterium UBA4585; assembly: GCA_949487015.1. GTDB lineage: Bacteria > Bacteroidota > Bacteroidia > Flavobacteriales > Schleiferiaceae > UBA10364. The sequence continues at coordinate 14,776 of CATAQZ010000306.1, read as the reverse complement.
CCTTCGTGATTTACATGCTGATTATAAGAAATTAGGTCGAACCTACTTCCCTGGTGTAGACTTAAATAGCTTCAATGAGACCGTAAAAACGGAGATAGAAGCAGATATCGATATAGATTTTATGGCTGGATATGAGGGCATAAAGCAGTTGCCTAAAGGCGCGCGCTTCGGCGTTTACATCGCCTATGTTTATTACTACAGTCTCTTTAAAAAGATTAAGAAAACACATTGTGACATCATTTTAAGTCAACGTGTAAGAATTTCAAACAAAAGAAAGTACGGACTATTCGTAAGTAGTTTTGTACGACATACCATTAATTGGATCTAAAATATGGCTGAACAAGTTATCCTGGTCGATGAGCATGACAATGCGCTTGGACTGATGGAGAAAATGGAAGCGCACCGATTAGCGAAATTGCATCGTGCATTCTCTGTTTTCGCCATGAACGACAAGAATGAAATACTACTCCAACGTAGAGCTTTACATAAATACCACAGTGGAGGGTTATGGACGAACACCTGTTGCTCTCATCCTAGAGACGGTGAAAGTATCGAAGAAGCTGCAAGAAGGAGACTTATGGAAGAAATGGGCTTTACGTGTGATGTCAAACGCATTTTTAGCTTTATCTATAAGGCTGAACTTGATAACGATCTAACTGAGCATGAATTAGATCATGTACTTATAGCACGTTGGAACGTTGACCCAGAGGTAAATCCTGATGAAGTTGAATCTTTCGACTGGAAATCGGTAGAGTGGGTTGCTAATGACATGAAAAATAATCCTGAACGATATACAGAGTGGTTTAAAATCATCTACGATCGATTCTTAAACTATTGGAATAATGAAGATCACGGTTTATAGAAAAGCACATTTTAATGCTGCACACCGTTTACACGAACCCAATCTCACTGAAAAAGAGAATGAGGCACTTTTCGGTAAATGCAACAACCCCTATTACCATGGACACAACTACGAGTTAATCGTGGGTGTTACAGGAGAGGTCGATCCAAAAACAGGATATCTTATTGATATGAAAGTTTTAGCCGACCTCATCAAAGCAGAAGTTGAAGACTACATGGATCATAAAAATCTTAATGAACAAGTAGCTGAATTTAAAACACTAAACCCTACTGCTGAGCATATTGCATACGTAATCTGGAACAGATTACGCGTAAAATTGAACACATCGTTCAATTTGAAGGTTACTTTATATGAAACCCCCAGAAACTTTGTTGAGTACTGCGGAGAATAAATTTATTATGACAAAGCACGACCAAAAATACACAACGGAAGAACTTGCCGAATTATTCGACAACCACATGGGTAGTTCTATAGATACACCGCTACGTTCAGATGCATTTCACTTAAGCGATGAAGAAAAAATTTCTCAAATCGCTGAAAAATTCGAGGACATCATGCATATCTTAGGTTTAGACCTTTCTGATGATAGTTTACGCGGAACGCCATTAAGAGTTGCAAAAATGTATGTGTCTGAAGCATTTGCAGGTCTAAATCCTAGCAACAAGCCAGAGATGAAACTGTTCGATAATAAGTATCAGTATAAGGACATGCTTATCGAAAAAAACATCACGGTTCATTCGCATTGTGAGCATCATTTTGTGCCTATTTTAGGTAATTGTCATATCGCGTATGTCCCTAATGGTCAGGTTGTAGGACTTTCTAAGTTAAATAGAATAGTGCGTCATTATTCCAAACGTCCACAGGTACAAGAACGTCTTACGCGTCAAATTGCGGAAGCACTAATGGAAGGCTTAGGAACACCTAGTGTTGCTGTATATTTAGAAGCCGATCACATGTGCGTAAAGACTAGAGGAATTGAGGATGCTGGGAGTTCTACAATAACCATGGCTTTTCATGGTGCGTTCGAAGATGAGATTCAGCGTCAATACTTTCTTAACGCTGTCCAATAAATGAGTCAAAAGGTTAGCCTTTTTTGGTTTAGACGGGATTTAAGGTTAGAGGATAATGCAGGCCTTTTGAAGGCACTAAAGTGTGGTACGCCTGTTCTACCTGTTTTCATTTTTGATCCCAATATTCTCTCAAAACTTGAGGACACTAAAGATGCGCGAGTATCATTTTTACATGAGCGGCTTAGTGTGCTAAAGGCTCAATTAGAAGATCTAGGTTCTGACTTACTGGTATTTTATGATAAGCCATTGAATGTGTTTGAATCATTGTGTTCGCAATACGAGGTGACAGGTTTATTCTTTAATCGCGATTATGAACCCTATGCAAGAGAAAGAGATAAAGAGGTATACGAGTATTTTGAATCGAAGAGTATCTCTTGCACCGGTGCTAAAGACCACGTGCTCTTTGAAAAGAACGAGGTGGTCAAAGCTGATGGCACACCATATTTAGTTTACAGTCCATATGCAAAAGCATGGAAAAAACGCTGTACTTCCGATCATTTCAAAGCCTATCCTACACAGAACTATTTTAACTCTTTTTTCCAAACAGATACTAAGAGTACTCTGATTTCACTCCAAACTATGGGTTTTCACCCTACATCCATAGTCATGCCTTCTGCTGATATACCAAAAGATGTGATCTCAAATTACGACAGTACGCGAAACTTCCCCGGTCTCAAAAAAGGAACCACAAGATTAGGTATTCATCTAAGGTTTGGGACCCTTAGTATAAGAGCACTTGCTAGGGCCAGTGACGGCACCAATGAGACCTTTTTGAATGAGCTAATATGGCGAGATTTCTTTCAGATGGCGCTATACTATTTTCCTGAAAGTCGCTTTAAAGCAATAAAGCCTAAATATGATCTCATTCCGTGGTCTAACAATGCAGAACATTTTAAAGCTTGGTGCAAGGGTAAAACGGGCTATCCCATTGTAGATGCTGGAATGCGAGAGCTAAATGCCACTGGTTTCATGCATAATCGTGTTCGTATGATTGTAGCTAGTTTTCTAACGAAACATTTATTAATCGATTGGCGCTGGGGAGAAGCATATTTCGCAGCAAAACTGCTAGACTTTGATTTAGCAAGTAATATCGGTGGTTGGCAGTGGGCGAGTGGTAGCGGTTTAGATGCGGCACCTTATTTTCGAGTTTTTAATCCGACCTCACAAATGGAGAAATTCGATAAAGATTTGTCCTATGTGAACAGATGGGTTCCAGAATTAAATACCCATCTATATCCAGAGCCTATTGTCGAGCATAAATGGGCAAGAGAACGTTGCCTCGCTACGTACAAGGAAGCATTATCGAATGCTTAGGGATTTTTAGGGGAGTAACCGAAAAGTTCTTTTTCCTTGATTACTCGATCAACATATTGCGGCAGACAACTTTCCCAACCTTCTTCACCGCATCGTATTTTCCGAAGAACCTCGCGAGAGAATATATTTTTAACATCTTCATCGAACTCTTCAATGTCGATAATGCGGTTATGAAAATTTAGATAATCGATAATGGGTCTAAATCTTGGGTGTATCTCTGCGTCCTCTTTTCTCGCGATCTTATCATTTTCATTCTCTTGAAAAGGGTAAACGAGAATCTTTAAGTCTTTTGAGAATATTCTTCCAAAAGCCTCCAGGATTCCTCCTTGAAGATCACGGTAGTATTTTTCATTAAACAACTCGCTTAAGTTATTTACCCCCATAACCAATCCTTGACGTTTCTTCGAAAAACGACCAAAGTAATCTACGAGCTTGTAGTATTCCTGATAATTCGAAATAAGTACGGTTTGACCGAGACTGCAAAGTATCTCAGCACGATCAAGAAAATCCTGTTCATCCAGTTCGCCGTCAGCCAAAAGGTTATTTAAAGTGATTTCCCATAAAACAACCGTACGATCAGGGTTCACTTTCTTATCATTTGCGAAAAGATCGTAACCCCTCTTAATCATATCCATATTCACACGTGTCACAGGACGGAATGAGCCGCGCATGGCGAGTACGTGTTTCTTGTAAAGTAATTCGGCTGGTAATAAATTATTTCCTTCGGGGCCAAAAATAACCGCCTCTGTATACCCATTTTTAATCAACTGTAAAGACATCAGTCTATTATCAACCGAATCAAAATCAGGTCCTGAAAAATTGATTAGGTCAATTTCAATTGCATCCTTATCAATATTATCATAAAGCGTTGATAAGAAGAACTTCGGGTCATCATAGTAGTTGTAAGCACCGAATATCAAATTCGTCCCTAGTCTTCCGACTGTTTCTTGCTGATGTTTCGCTTCGTTTTCACCTAGTCTAAAGTGAATAATGATGTCGTTCGTTTCTTTTGAGGCCTCAGTTTGAAAACGAATCCCCATCCATCCGTGACCTTTGAAGGTCTTTGCAAAGTTTATTGTAGCTACTGTATTAGCGTAAGCAAAATATGTCTTATCCGGGTGTAGGTTTCGATCTAATCGCTTTTCAATGAGATTATACTCATGTTTTAGCATCTTTCGCAACCTACTTTCGGTAACATATCTGTTATCCTCTTCAATGCCATAAATATCGTCAGAGAAGGCCTTATCATAGGCACTCATTGCCTTAGCAATGGTGCCCGATGCTGCGCCAGCCCTGAAAAACTCACGTACCGTCTCTTGACCTGCTCCAATTTCGGCGAATGTGCCGTAAATCTCTGAGTTTAGATTAATTTTAAGGGCCTTTTGGGCGGTGGTTAAGATGACGCGGTCATTCATGCGAATAGATGATAGGTTAATCACTGAAACAAAAGTAACATTTAGTCTTCATCCTTTGGAATGAAAAGTTGCTAAATAACCTACAAAGAATGAGCCAAAAAGGGGAATTGATATTTTTAGGTTCTGGAACATCGCAAGGCGTTCCAGTTATAGGTTGTACTTGTAGTGTATGCGACAGTGCCGATCCTCGAGATAATAGGACTCGAAGCTCTGTTCATATACACTTTCCAGAACTTTCCTTACAGATCGATACCGGTCCGGATTTTCGCCTTCAAATGCTACGCGAAAAGCTAAATCATATAGATGCTGTCCTTTTCACCCACGAACATCAGGATCATATCGCAGGGCTAGATGATGTTCGCCCTATTATATTTCGTTTGGACAAGGAAATGGCACTTTACGGTCAGGAGCGCGTATTAAACAGAATCAAAAAAGCTTTTCATTATGCTTTTGAACCACAACCTTACCCTGGCGCGCCACGTTTCACTACAACGACTATAACCCCTAATACACCTTTTACGATAAATGGGATTGAAGTCATTCCTATTGGTGTGAACCATGGAAAGTTACCCATCCTAGGCTACAGAATAGGGGATGTGGCCTATCTAACTGATGTGAACGATATTTCAAATGAGGCAGAGCATCAACTGGTTGGATTAAAATATTTGATTTTAGATGCCTTACATCGCAAGCCGCATCATAGTCATTTCAATCTTGACCAAGCCATAATGTGGGCAAAGCGAATCAATGCTTCGCATACTTACTTCATCCATATGAGTCATTACATGGGGAAGCATGAAGATGTAGAGCGCCAATTACCTGAGAGTATGCACCTGAGTTATGATGGTCTCAGAATACCTGTGAATATCTAATTTCCAAGATATTTACCATTGACATAAACGCCGACAACACGATGCGCTGTAGTTGTGCCCCTAAATGGGTTATTGTAGGCCTTCGAAGCAAATCCAGTAAGGTCAGATTCATTTTTATCTAGAATAGTAAACTCTGCTATACCGCCTTCTACAATTTTTAGTTCTGGTAAACCTAGTAATGCTCTTGGGCTAGATGAACATACTTGCTGAAGAATAGACCAATCAAGCTTTTGCATATCTAAAAGATGTACCAATGCACCTTCAAATCCCGCCATACCAAAAGAAGCATTATCAAATTCACAGGCTTTCTGTTCGATATCTTTGGGTAAATGATCTACTGTTAAGCAATCCACTGTCCCGTCTTCTATAGCTGTCCAAAGAGCTTGTTGATCATTCATTGTGCGAAGGGGTGGTGTCACTTTAAAGTTTGTGTCATATGTAGATATGTCCGTTTCATCAAAAAGTAGATGATGAATATTAACACTACAAGTGATATTTAAGCCTTTTGATTTTGCTTTTCGTATTGCATCGATACCTTCAGCGGTACTAACGCTCGCGATATGCATACTTCCTTGGGTATACTCTAATAGCTTTAGATCGCGGTCTATCTGAACGGTTTCTGCTAATAAGGGGATGCCTTTAAGCCCGACGTACGTGGATGTAACGCCTTCGCTTACTTGACCATTCGCTGCGAGATTTAAATCTTCAGGATGAACCATAATTCGGCCAAAAGATTTCGTGTAAAGAAGGGCTAACTTTAAGAAGTTAGCATTCTCAATGCCGCGCTTGTAATCACCAAACAAGACAGTACCGTGCTGATACATATCGAACATATCACTCATCTCCTGACCACGGCTATTTCTGCTTGCAGTACCTATTGGGACTAGATTAACTGATGTGGTTTCACCTTTACTTAGGACGAATTCTACTCCAGTTTTATTCTCTATTCCAGGAGCACCATTGCTTACCACTCCAACTGCTGTAAAACCTCCTGATGCAGCAGCAGCAGCACCAGTATCTAGAGTTTCACATTCTTCGTTGCCCGGCTCACCAAGATCGCTGTGTAATTCTGCAAAACCGGTCGTTAATGTTGCGCCTGCTAAATCAATGCTTGGACATGTAAGAGAGGAGAGATCGCCTATAGATGTAATCTGAGGCCCTTCAACTAAAATATCTACGGTTTGTAAATGATAGGGACTTTGAAAGTCAACTACGTAGGCATTTTTGAAGAGGAGTTGCATCTCGATTAAATTTTAGCAAAAATAAGGGCAATTAGTGCGCAAAACAATGCAAGTGCCAAAGCTATTTTGCTTTCTGACCAAAATTGGATGGGTTTTCTTGTATCCGTGGGGGTTGTAGACCAGCTGTAATACTGCAGTTTAGCACCATCCAATCCTTTGACATTAACATCATATTTATCCTCGCCGTAATTAACAAATTCGGTCATATTCTTCTGCAATTGTTGATCTGAGGCCCATTGTAAAAGAGCTCTGTAATACGGATGATCTGAATCTTCGACAGAAAATGACTGCTCATAGATCGTAGGACCATTTGTATTTTTCCGCCATCCGGCTAGAACAATTCCTTCAGAAGTACGCAACAAGGGTTGCAATTGAGTCATATTCTCGCCTGACCAGCGCTTCGGGTTAGGCCAAAGATTTTGATCTGATGCTCCAATAAAATAGTCTTGATAAAAATTCTCTTCCAATACAGGTAACACTTCTTCCTCTAATTCCTTCGAAGGCGCATTTGCCATTCGAAGTAGGAGGTAATCTTCATTATTCAGAATATCCGGTATAAAGGAGAAGCCATTTAATACCACGATAGCTTTGGACGGTAATTGCGTTAAGTCAGTTGCATTCCTATAGGTCAATCTTCGATCTACGGGCAATGAGCTAAGATTTGGCGCTCCCTTCGCGTTTATTGCGATAATTGGTAACCGATGAGGACGGTAGAGTTTTTGCCCATTATCTTCAACAATTGAGTCCCCAGTATAAAACAAAAACAATTCATTTGAGGCTATAGACCACCAAGGAATACTAACGACACTATCGAATTCTTCCAATATTAAATGACTCGAATCACGCAACTCCCAACTGCCATTATGAGGGCCATTAATAATCGTAGCGGTCTGCTCTCGTATGTTTTCGCTCAATAAAGCTATTTCACTATTGAACAGTGATTTCCGCTTAGGAAGATAATAATGAGAGGCCCCAGTGGGAAGATGAGTAAAACCTGCAGAAATAAGTGTCGACTCCTTAATATCCTGCAAAGGTGCAGTAGAAGCTGGCCAATTTTTAAGAGCCTCTTCTAATTCATGGTAACGAAACGTTCCTAATGAGATTCCGCCACGAACACTGAGCTTATATGTTTCCTTCGGCAACCTATCTAGCGCCAATGGTAGCCAGGACTCTTTTTGAGACCAAAATACTGGAGCATTATCAACGACTAGTGAATTAGTTTTGCCTAAAATTCTGGGTCCAGCCAATGAAATGAAGAACAAGGAGATTACAAGCATTCGCAGTAAAACAAGTAGCCATTCCTTTAACTTGTTACGGCGGCGATCTTGAGTTTTGTATTGGTCCAACCACATTAAAGAAGGAATAGGAACGGGCTCAATAGCACGTCGCCCTAATAAGTGTATGATAGGTACGACAAGCGCTAAAGCAGTGGCCCAAAGCCATTGTGGTGAATCAAATACCATCTTTAGAGAGTTCCATTAAAAAGGCATAGGTGGTCTCAAAGACAAATTCAGCTGCTTCACTAGTCTGGTAGTTAACAATCACATGATCATTACAATCACAGTTGGTCCATTGCTTTATAGAAGAGCCTAAGTTTTCGTGCATCCATTGTGCTTTTTCAACGCTAACTACTCTGTCTCTTATTTCTTCAGATTCATTCCACATCATTGTCAGTGAAGGTGCCTTCACTGCCCTAAAGGTTGATTCTATCATGGTTGTTTCTAATAACCATTGCATCTGAATGACACTTTCCCAGCAATATGAGCGGTGTTTGCAATCTTCAACTATGCCATCTTCTCGGGGCGAAAGATCACGAAAATCTTGATTTGAAGTCCACTTCAGTAACTCAAGCCCCCAAGGGTCGTTGACAAGCGCTGCGAATGGGTCGTTCAACCGAATATTAGGACTGTAATTTACCAAAGCGTATACTTTCTCTGGGAAAGTAGCAGCAAGTTTTAGAGCCAATGGAGTACCGGTACTACAAGACATAATGATGACTTTTTTACCCAGTGTAGTTGCTAATACAAAATCTTTCTTTGCCTTTTCCCAAGCAGCGGATGCAGTGTAGGTGGCATATCTAACCGAGTCTTCTTCATCCAATCCATGACCAGCTATACGCGGGTAATATGCATTTGCTTGTAAACTATCTGCAATCCAAAATCGAACTGAATCACCTTCGTGTTGAGTGGCGCTGAAACCGTGTAAATACAACAAGACATATTCTGTCCTACCGACGCTATCATACCAGTCGACAGTACTAATAGCGCAAGGTTCTGCTTTTAAATGGGTATCAAATTGTAGTAGACTATCATTAATGGCTTCAAACGGGGTATTTACTTTGGGTAAAGACAAATTGTATGTCGGCGCAGCAGCAGTAGGGCCAGAATAATAAAATGCCATTGCCAATAACAGCATGCTAACAAAACTCAATAATGCACGCTTCAAAGCCTTCATTCTGAAGCGTTTTTAAGAGTTAGTGGGAATTTTAATGGATCCGCGTTTAGTTCTAAAATGCCTTTAAATGTGACTACTTCATCTGTAAGATATTTTTCTGTGTTTTTTAGATCCAATTCTAAAACGCTTTCCGGTCCTGCTGCGCCACAAAAGAAACAACTCGAGAAGGGAAAAGCGCTTAAAGCGTACTGCGCGTTGACGGCATCTAAGGCGATGATATAGCCGGTAATCTTCACTGATTTCCCATCCCATTTCTTAAGATCTTCGGTCCAAACTGGCACTTGAACCCAACTTGCAGTAGTGGGCTCGTAAACCTCGTCAAAGTTCAATCGCTCGAACGTATTCCAAGTCAAACGCTCCTGTGCGTAGCCTGCCATGCATAGGCCCGTGAATAGGAGTAGTACTAATTTTTTCATCCTGCGAATTCTACATTTTTAAGAATGAAGAATAATCGATAAGGATCCTTTTTATTCAGAACTAAAAGACCTTTTACCACCACAAATTGGTCCGTAATTAAGGCATCCGGTCGTTCCTTAAAGACTAATTCCACAACTGTATTGGGTTCAGCGTTACCGCAGAAAAAACAACTTGAAAAGGCGTACCGACTCAAAGCGTATTGACTGCCTTCCACGTCAACCGGTACGAGATATCCTTGAAGGACCACCTCTTGTAGCTCGTAAGGATCTAAATACGACGGGAATTGAGGATCGTAGAGGCCATCAGGTGTAGTTGAATAAGGAACAGCGAGAAGTTCCCACGGTACGACTTTCTGAGCCAACACGGGAATCGAAATAATACTAATGAGTAATGTGACTACTAGTTTTTTCATTTCTTATTCATCTTAACATACAAAAGAATAGCCGACAATGCTAGCGGTATCAACCCAACAGCAGCTTGTTCTAGACTTAACGGTAAGCCCAGAGTTATGAAAAGTGAGATTCCACCTATCAACCCTACGAGACCTGCAAATAAATAAAGCCCATGGGTAGCTAAAAAAGCGTTATTGTATTTTATCCCTTTAACACGAAGAAGCTGTACTGTAGATTTTTCGGTCATCCCAATGAAGTAGAGGAATGCGACGAAAAGCAATGCAACAAATATGGAAAGCAGCTTTCCGTACAATCTTGCTCGGTCCAACGTGGGTTGCCATTGTTTTTGCAATTGACCGAAAATAAATACTGGAAACGCGCCTTGTTCATTTGTTCGCTTTGATATTACTCCAGGAAGCATTAAAAGTCCAGACTTAGACTTTAACTTCATTAACAATGATGTAAAGTCTTTATTACCAGAATTATGCATCCCTGAATATGCCGCGTTAGACACAAAGTAGGACTGTTCATCAGCAGTACGGTCTGCGTTAAATATACCCGATATAAATAAATCGTGGTGGGCATGCGCTTCGCCTCTGGAATCGCTGCCGTGAGCGGTGTGAACCGTTGCACCAAGAACATAATTGTGCTGAGCAGCTAACGCTGCGCTGACTGCGATTTCATTAGGATTTAAAGGCCTGTTTCCCTGTTCGAAGTGAATACCAAACCAATCGAAATAATTTGCTTCCACACCGACAACAGGAATACCGCCGATATTATCGCCTAAAGAAATGGGACAAACCTCTTTTACTAGTGGATGCTTACCCCAAAATTCTGCACTTTCAACGGGGAGATTGCCAGTAGGGTTCTCCATACGGTATAGTGCACTGGCTACAATCTGAGTAGGGGCTCCTTTATACCCAATCACAACATCAACAAGCGAAGCACTTTCTTGCCAACGCTGATACATATAGCGCTGCGTAGCATCGGGTAAATGAAATACTATAGAGGTTAGTAGGGAGAGTAGCAACGCAATACCCAAAACGACCCAACGTTTCCTGACTTGTGACCACCAAATTTTAAATATTATCATCATAAGGCGATAAGGTGGTCCTGAATACCCGCTTGAAGTAGACGGACATCATGCGTGACAATAACTAATTTCTTACGTGGGTAATCAATTTTAAACTGCTCGAATAATTTGATAGTTACACTGGCCCAATCGTCGTCTAGTGCGCTTGTCGGCTCATCGAATAGTAACCAGTGAGCATCTTCAGCCAATACCCACGCGAGCCAAAACCGCTGTTGTTGGCCTATACTTAGTTCAGCAGGTAGTTTTTTAAAGTGATCCTGAAGTCCCAGGTTAATTGCTACGGGCTCCCATAATTTACCCACGGTCATTGTCAACTGCTCGTGCATGGTCATGTAGCTAATCCACTGCTGTTGCTGAGGCATTAAGGCCGTTTTCTGATCTCTAATAATTGAAGTTAGTTCAGATTTGAGTGCACCATGAAGTGCCCGCAGTAAAGTTGTTTTTCCTACGCCAGAGGGTCCCGTGATAACGGTTATTCCGTCGGGAAAGTGCATTTCCGGGTAGCTGAGTGTATAGGATGAGCTGACTTGTATCTCCATAGGTATTAAATCGAAGCTAGTAACAATACCAATGCAACTGCGCTTAAGGTGTAGATTAATTTCCCAATGATACCAAGGGTTATACCTAAGGTGGCCAAAAATGCGCTTTGTAAACTCTTGCCTACCTTATTATTTGAACTGTACTGCCCGATAAAGGCTCCTATAAAGGCTCCTATGAACATTCCAGGACCTGTTACAAGACCGATCAGTAGACCAATAGTAGCTCCTCTCGAGGCCGCCTTTGAGCCACCGCCGCGCTTCGCAATAAAACCGGGTAAAAGATAATCGGCCAAGAAAAATAAGAATCCTACAAATGCCCAGATATAAAAATATACTCCCATCTCTGTGGAAATCGTATGAGACTGCGCCAAAAGAATCAATCCGGCTGCAGAGAGTAAGGGGCCTGGTAACAGTGGGAGTACTGCGCCAATGACACCAGAAATCAATAAAATCCATGCAATAAAATCCATTGGATAAATATACGAACTGCACCCCAAGGAATAGGCAAGGTATTCCTAGCTTTACGGAGTGCATTATGTAGTTGTAGATATAGAAACCACCGGGGGTAGACCTAATGGGAACGACATTACTGAAATAGGTATTGTACATGTAGAACACAACAAGATTACCAGAAGTTGGTCTTCATTTGTAAAGCCAGACCGCAGTATTCCGTACAACATACAGATGCTTACGGGCATTACAGACGATATGGTCGCCAATGCTCCAACATTCAATTCTTTAGCTCCCGAATTACTTAAAGAATTAGAAGGCGAGGTGTTCGTAGCACATTCGGTAAATTTCGATTACAGTTTTATTGAACGCGCGTTCAAAGAAGCAGGAATTAATTGGCGGATGCCGAAGTTATGTACGGTGAAATATGCAAAAGCCATGTTTCCTGAATTTGGTCGGTATTCCTTAGCGCATCTTACCCAGGCTTTAGCCGTTGCCAATGATAATCCGCACCGCGCACTAAGTGACGCACTGTGTGCCGCAGAAGTACTCATACACTGCTGTACCGCCGATTACGATGATAAAAAGTTGAATGACCCTAAATTAGGTTTACTAAAGCGCATTCAACTCCCAGACTTGATGCCTGCACATTTTTACGACGAATTGCCTAAAGAGGCTGGCGTATACCAATTCTTGGACGCGTTCGGTTTGCCACTATACATCGGTAAAGCAAAGAATATTAAGAGCCGAATTACGCAGCACTTCAGTACTGATCAAGGTGCGACAAAATACCAGCGCTTAATGAAGGAATGCCATAGCATTAGCTATGAGATTTTCCCGAATGAAACTTTAAGTCTTATCTACGAAGACCATTTGATCCGACAACATTGGCCGCCTTTAAATAAAGCGCAGAAGAAGCAGGCATTAAAGTTCGGTCTGTACAGCTATGAGAATGGGAGAGGAGAGGTGAAATGGGTGGTTCAAAAGGCAATTGGGAGTGGAGCGCTACGCAAATTTGGCTCCTATGTGACGGGACAGCAGTGGCTGGCCGACTACTTACAATTGGCCCGTAAAATGGAATGGACCCAAAGAGAGGCACTGAACGAATTATTAGAAAGCAATAATCAACGACTCATTCTTGCACTTCCTTCAGATGAACGCGGTGCATTATTTATAGAGTGCGGCAATATAACGGGTATTTACACGGGTGACGATTACCTCACAAACGAAGAGTGGGCGAGAACCAACTTTATTCCTGTTAGTCCTTCACCCACTATTAATGCCATAGGTATGAAACTGCTTGAGCAAAACCCCGAACAAGTATTCCTATTGTAAGGCTATTCCTTCAAATCCTTAGACTCTTCCTCCACTGCAGGCGTATCCTCAGTTGAAGCTTCAGGAAGTTCTTCCGCAGTTGCCTGCTCTAATTCCGCAGCCTTCTCTATTTTAAATTCTAATGTCTCGCCGCTGAGGTCAATGTGAATAGTATCTCCTTCGGTAATCTCCTTGGATATAATCTTCTCTGCTAATGGATCCTCGATCAATTTCTGAAGAGCACGAGCTAAAGGGCGAGCACCAAAGGCTTCGTCGAATCCTTCATTAGCGACAAAATCTTTCGCTTTATCACTCAAATTGATGTGGTACCCCAAGTCTTTGATACGTCCGAACAAACTGCGCAATTCGATATCGATAATACTGTGAATATCATCTCGAGATAATGAATTGAACAAGACTACATCATCAATTCTATTTAAGAATTCTGGCGCAAAGGCTTTTTTCAAGGCTCCTTGAATCACACTGTTTTCAAGGTCCGATTTACGTTGTTCACGCGCAGAAGTTCCGAACCCTACACCGGTCCCGAAATCTTTCAACTGACGGCTGCCTAAATTCGAAGTCATAATGATGATGGTATTTTTAAAATCAACACGGCGCCCAAGGCTATCGGTAATTTGACCATCGTCTAATGCTTGTAATAACAAATTGAATACGTCTGGATGCGCTTTTTCAATCTCGTCTAAGAGTATAACCGAATAAGGCTTACGACGCACCCTTTCAGTTAATTGGCCGCCTTCTTCATACCCAACATATCCTGGAGGCGCACCTACCAATCTACTGATTGCAAATTTCTCCATGTATTCACTCATATCGATGCGAATCATGTTGTCCTCACTATCAAAGAGCAGCTTTGTTAATTCCTTTGCAAGCTGCGTTTTACCCACACCCGTAGGACCTAAAAATATGAATGAGCCTATCGGTTTATTGGGGTCTTTAAGACCTGCTCTATTGCGTTGAATAGCGCGAACAATTTTCTTCACTGCCTCGTCTTGACCGATCACGTTTGAACGCAATTGATCCTCCATTTGAGAGAGTTTCTCCAGCTCCTGTTGTGCCACACGCTGAACCGGCACACCGGTCATCATTGCGACGACTTCAGCTACCTCTGGTTCATCCACGGTCTTCCTGTTCAGTTTTATACTGGCCTCCCAAGCTTCTCGTGCACTTTCTAATAGTGCTTCCATCTTCTTTTCGTCGTCACGTAGACGCGCAGCTTCTTCGTAACGCTGACTTTTAACAACCGCAATTTTTTGCGCCTTTATCGCTTCTAATTTTGCTTCGAGCTGGGTGATATCATCAGGAACTTCAATATTCGTAATGTG
>CATAQZ010000305.1 GCA_949487015.1 Flavobacteriales bacterium UBA4585 | reverse complement strand
TTCACAGCTGCATTTGGAAAAAGTGCTGCTGCCTCTTCAGCAATTTGCTCCGTACCAAAACCCTTGTGTAAAACGCTTTCACCACCACACGAACTGCATTTCATCACTGGCGGTACGGTATAACCGCAATAATGACATTTGAGCTTTTGAGGTCCTTTATGATAGGTGAGTGAAATATCACAACGCGTACAACCTTCAATATGCCCACAAGTCTGGCATTGTTGGAAAGTGCTGAAACCCCTGCGGTTTTGAAAAAGAATGATGCTCTCTCCTTTGCTCAAAGTATGACGCATGGCATCAACCAATTCAATGGAAAAATTACCCTGAACTTCACGCCGTTGCTTCGCTCCGAGCATATCCACCACTTCTAATTCCGGTAATGGAGCCGTGTGGAATCGTTTGTGTAATTGGGCCAATTCATACCTCCCCTGCCGTGCATTGAACATACTCTCCAAGCTCGGCGTAGCAGACCCTAGTAAAACAGGACAATCCCGCGCATTTGACATCCATACCGCCGTATCCCTCGCGTTATATCTGGGCGAAGGCTCATACTGCTTAAAGCTGCTTTCGTGCTCTTCATCTACGATGATCAATCCTAAATCCGGTAATGGCATAAACACCGCAGACCGCGCGCCCAAGACAAGTAATGGAGCATCGTTTGTCAATGCTTCGCGCCAAGCGGCTAGACGCTCGGAAGGAGAAAATTTGCTATGACTTACTGCAACCGTAAAGTGAATACGAAGGCGGCTGATGAGTTGCGTAGTTAAAGCAATCTCCGGCAGCAGGTATAGGACACGCTTGTGTTTAGTGAGCGCCTCTTTGATTAGCGTAATGTAGAGCTCTGTCTTCCCCGAGGCTGTGACACCGTGTAAAACCACAGGTTTCTTTGCCTCAAATCCCTTTTGAATGGACGAAAGGGCTTCGAGTTGTGGTGCGGAAAGGGTAATCTCAGTCATGGGCGCTGAAGCTGCGGTAGTACCATCGATCTCTTCAACTTCCTCCGTGATTCCCTTTTTATTAAGTGCAAGCAGGGCCGTCGACGATATATTTTGCTTCTTCTGAAAGCCGCGTTTGTCTTGAAATTTATTTTCGCTACCGCAATGTGCTACTAGAGCTAAAAGTGCTTCCGTCTGCACCTTAGATCTTTTTGTGGACTCAAAAGCGCTATCTAGATCTTTAAGTGAGGCAGGGGAAAGACGGATGAGTTTTCTCCTTTTGGCACGCGCGACCTTTTTTAATTCTTCTTCGAGTAATGCCCACCCTTCTTCCAAAGCCTTTTGTACTAAAGGCATGGGTTGTTTTACTTGACAATATTCACGAACCTCGTCAAGCGTGAGTTTTGGATGGTTGCGTAAAGCTTCATACAATCTGAACAAAGCATCGGACATTGATGATTCATCAGGTAGAACTTCTGGATCTAAAACAACAATACTTTGCGAAGACAGCTTTAACCCAGGAGGTAAAGCGGCATTCATAACATCACCGACAGGTGCCATATAGTATGAGGCCATCCAAGACCATTGCAGCAACTGGTGCTCGAGCACTACAGGATGTTCATCCAGTACACTAATAAGGTATTTCAATTCCGTTTCATCCGGCGCTTCTAAAACACGCGTGACAATGGCAGCATATTCTTTTCGCGCACCAAATTGGACCAGGACACGTACTCCAGGCCGAACCAACCCGACCATCTCTGCCGGAATAGCATAATGGAAAAGCTTATCTAAGGGCAGTGGAAGTATGACCTCAGCGACCTGCATGATTAGCGTTTCGGTGCTTTAGGTAAGTTGCGTTTGACAAATCGAGCTTCTCGTTTATTCAACAAGCGCATTTCGTTATCAAAGAAACTCAAGGTCTTCTTTGCTGAAGCTTCAGTGCTCGATGCAATGCTGTTGAACTCGACAAGATCGTATCGCATTTTAGTGAGATCAGCTAAAATATCTGCAGAAGCCAATTCTAATAATTCGATATAATACTTCTGATAAGCTTCATGTAGTTCCGTTTGCCCATTAAAAAACCGCTCTTCACCATAGCCACGAAGTTCTTTACTCAACGCCTTTACAAGACCTTTTTGTGCTTTGTACAATTCATCGATATCCGTCGAGCCAACTTGAGACTGCAAATAGCCGACCAAGCTATCTACTTCATTCGCTCCTCGCTTCATTTCTTTTGTATATAAGAACAGTTCCATCTGTGTTTCGAACCGCTCTTTTTCATCCGAAGTGCGCGTATTGACATCGTATTGTTCGGCATAAGCATCCATCGCTGTAAGTACTGCGTTTAAATAGTTTCCCGCTACGTCCACGTACTTATGTCCGTAATTCGAGCGCGGATCCTCTTGAAACCAATACTTTAAATCCTCTTGTGTACTTTCTAATAGTCCGCCGATATTTTCGTTAACGACAGCAATAAGCGCTGCTTCTGGAGTCTCATCTAATCGGTCCAAAGAACGCTGGCTTTTGCGCCAAGTTTTACTTTGCTCCTCGAAAAACGGCTGAACTTTTCTATACTTCTCATAGGTCATTGTACCGTCAATAATATCTGAGGTTATGGCCATAATTTTATCGACTTCCCGAGAAACTCGACGGAGGTTACTACTGTAACTCTGCGCCTGTGCTGGAAACTGAAGGAGTAAAACAAGAAGTACTATAATGCGTCTCATAAGCTAGCGTTTATCGATTCAATTTATGGAGTTTTTTAGTCCCCTCATACATATCAAAACGTAGTAATTTACATTCCAGTTCACCGTTGTAGAGATTCCATTTTCTAGACGGACGTAATCCAATGCTTTTAATCGCCTCCATATCGGAAGTAATCCAAAAGACTTGCCAACCGGCATACTTTTCTTTTAACGTATCCCCTATCTGACGGTACATTTGATGAGTATCTGCCTGGATACGAACATTATATGGTGGATTAATGAGTAAGAGTCCTTTTTCTGACGGTGGTTCGGCTTCGAAAAAGTCAGCACGCTTTAATCGTACGGCATCTTCAAACATGCTTCGTTCAATATTAGCGGCAGCTGCATCTAAACTGTATACATCGATATCGCGGCCGAAGAATTTTCCTTCATAATCTTTCGCTCGACCCAATAAGCCT
Organism: Flavobacteriales bacterium UBA4585; assembly: GCA_949487015.1. Lineage (GTDB taxonomy): Bacteria > Bacteroidota > Bacteroidia > Flavobacteriales > Schleiferiaceae > UBA10364. The sequence continues at coordinate 2,108 of CATAQZ010000305.1, read as the reverse complement.
TCTCTAATCTTTACAAACAAGTCTTCTTCAAATCCTTTCCAATTAAAAAACGCGAAGGATTCACGGTAAATATTCGCGGGCATATTGTGCGCTATAAGCGCAGCCTCTACTAAAAATGTTCCAGAACCACACATAGGATCTAAGACGGGCATGCCACCATTCCAGCTGCTATGAAGTATTATTCCAGCAGCCAAAACCTCATTCAACGGCGCCTTAGCTGCTTCGAGGCGGTAACCACGACGGTGTAGGCTTTCTCCCGAGGTATCTAAATAAATACGAACCGTATCCCTTGAAATATGAATGTGTATGGGCACCTCTGGCTCATATTTATCGACAGAAGGACGGACCCCTAGCTTATCGCGGAAACGATCAACGATTGCATCTTTTGCTTTAAGGCCTGCGAAACTACTGTGATTGAGTTCTTCGTTCGTACCTACCACATGAACAGCGAAGGTTTTTCCTTCATCAAACAACTCTTCCCAAGGAACTTCATAAACCGCGTCGTAATAGTCATCGACCGTCTCCATTTGAATTTCATTCAACGGTAATAGAACGCGTAATCCCGTCCGCAGAGCAATATTGATCTTGTAAACGAAACCTAAGTCTCCAACAACCGCTACTGCACGATTAATTTTTTGAATTTCTCGTCCGCCAAGCGAGAGCAGCTCTTTGCTAAGAATTTCTTCTAGCCCATAGAGTGTTTTTACAATGAGGCGGTAATCTTTGTTTTCGAGCACCATTCTGCTATTTAGACTGCAAATGTACGCTAACTTTGGCCCTATGATAGAGTGGTATGAATTTATTGCCTTGGTCATTGGTGGCTTTGCTGCCGGATTGATAAATGTAGTTGCCGGTAACGGTTCGGCCATTACCCTTCCCCTTTTAATGTCTCTGGGTCTAGATGCGAATGCAGCAAATGCTACAAATCGTATCGGCGCTTTGTTCCAAACCACGAGTGCTATAAGCTCGTTATCGCGAACAGCACGCACGAAATACATGATACGGCAAAGCTACTTTATCGTTCCGCCCGTCCTGATCGGGGCTATAATCGGAGCCAATTTAGCTGTAGACCTACCAGAAGACTTTATGCGCATTACCATCGGGTCCATAATGATTGTATTACTCATAACGACATTAACCAACCCGAAGAAATGGCTAATTCCTACGGACGGCTCCAAGAACAAAAGAACCCCTTTAATTTGGCTGGCCTATTTTGGGCTTGGTCTTTACGGTGGATTTATACAAATGGGGTTTGGGATTTTCTTTTTATCCATCTCCGTCTTGTTATCGAAATACGCCCTTCGTGATGGCAACATCATGAAGTTATTTATTGCTTTTCTTATGACCATTCCCGCCTTCTTTATTTACGCATCAAGCGGAGGGATGGACTGGGTCTGTGGGCTGACGCTCGCATTAGGAACCTCGCTAGGTGGTAGATTTGGTGCTAAAAAAGTAGTGCAGCATAAAAGAGCAAATGCCATCACACGTAAAGTTCTTATCGCTGTGATTATTATCGCTATCGTGAAAATGTTTCAACCGTATATTGGTCTATTGATCTAAACAACTATGAGCCTACCCTGGTACCAAACCTGGTTTAACACCCCTTACTACCACGATCTTTACCAGCACCGCGATCTTAACGAGGCGAAAGCCTTCATTGAATCAATGTGTCATAAGTTGGGCGTGAAAGAGGGCGAAATCGCCATCGATGTAGCTTGCGGTCGAGGCCGACACGCACAGGTTCTGGCAAATCAAGGATTAGATACCATTGGCTTGGATTTGAGCCCTGATAGCATTTCTTACGCGAATCAATTTGCACATGAAGGACTAAACTTTCAAGTAGGTAATATGCTCGAACCGTTCGAAGTTCCGGGAGCCGATTGGGTATTCAATCTCTTTACCAGCTTTGGTTACTTTGAAGAGGATGCGATGCATGCCTTAGCTGTTTCAAACATGGCTGATGCCCTGAAACCCGGCGGTAAACTCGTTTTAGATTACATGAATGCAGAGAAAATCGCAGCGCAATTGGTACCCGAGAATACGGTCAAAACAGAATTGGCTCACTATAAAATCACTCGTCATATTGAAGGCAAGAGCATCGTTAAGGG
>CATAQZ010000304.1 GCA_949487015.1 Flavobacteriales bacterium UBA4585 | reverse complement strand
GAAACAGGCTTATTGCTTGATGTTCGTACGGACAGAGAGTTTGCCATGGGTCACATTCGTGGTGCAGCGCAAATTGATTTTTACCGTGATGATTTCCGGGAGGAATTGGCCAAATTGGATCCAAATGTGCCAGTTTACGTGTATTGTAGGAGCGGAAATCGTTCTGGGCAAGCCGCAAAAATGATGAAGTCAATGGGTTTTAAAACGGTATTTAATCTCGAAGGGGGAATAGGTGCTTGGGCACGTAAACAACCGATAGAGAAATAACAATAGTACTCCAACCTATGGCAAGCTTTAAAGAAATCGTAGGCAGTTCAAAGCCTACCTTAATTGACTTCTTTGCAGAATGGTGCGGACCGTGCAAAATGATGGCGCCCATACTCAAAGAACTCGCTGATGAAATGGGCGATTCAGTAACCATTTTGAAGGTTGACGTAGATAAGAATCAGCAATTGGCTGAGGCGCTGCGCATACAAGGTGTGCCGACGCTTACCCTTTTTCAGTCTGGAGAAATGATTTGGCGACAAAGTGGTGTCTTGCCTGCGTATCAATTGGCTCAAATCATTCGTGATAAAGCGTCCATAGAGGCCTAGTGCAGTTTCTAAGCCAAATAGTTTCTGCCTTTGTGGTTGCATTTTTGCTCACTTCCTGTGGGCTGAGTCTGTCTTTACAGGAAGAAATCTATGATGCTCCGGATTATACATCTCTGGACGCATGGGCTAGTCATCCGGAATTCGCGGATTACTCCGACAGTTCATTAGCATTCTACCAGGCAAACCAGTTCGGCGTTCCTGTATTTTTCGTTTACCCCACCGTTCACTTTCCTGAGAAAGATGGAAGTTGGAGTGCGGATATTTCAAACCCAGACTACCAAGCAGCAGTAACCACTCCTGTCAAATACCAGGCACCGGCTTTTAATGTCGCAGGTCCTGTTTTTACCCCATACTACCGTCAAGCGGCCTATCAGGTGTATAATGTTGCTCCTAATCCTACGACAGCGCGTGCCTACCGCATAGCGTACGAAGATGTCAAAGCAGCCTTTGATCAATTTATAGTAGAAATTGGCCCAGGCACACCTTTTATCTTAGCGGGGCATAGTCAGGGTACTGATCACCTTGAACATTTGATCAACAGTCACTTAACTCCCGCACATTTGGACCGATTAGTTGTAGCCTATCTAGTAGGTATGCCAATTGACCAATGTAAAATTGCTATACCCATTTGCGAGACCGAAACACAAACGGGCTGTTTTTGTTCATGGCGTACGTACTCTGAGGGTGCAGAAATTGCCAATAGATTAGAGGAAGCATGTATCGGTGTTACCAATCCAATCACTTGGATTACGAGTAAAGAACCGGCAGAGGCAAGTCAGAATTTAGGCGCGTTTATACGCTATGATAAGTCGCTCATTCCAAACATCACGGATGCACGAATTGATCAAGGAGTTGTCTTTGCTAAACGCCCGCATTTTCCAGGAAGTTGGATGATTCGAACGAAGAATTACCACAGGGGTGATATCAACCTCTATTTTGCTTCTATTCAGGAGAATGTTCGTCGTCGACTAGTGTTGTATCTCCGAGAACATCCAGAGGCAGTTCAATAGGATACCAGGGTACACGCGTTTTAACTACAAATGCATCAGGATAGCTGGCCTTCCATTCTGTCAAAGCCCTTTGCGCACTGCCGATATCAGGAAATGAACCTACTTGAATTTTGAAGTTGGGCGCGAGGTAGACGAGGCGTACTGCGTCGTATTTCCCACTAGCGATAATTTCACCTTTTAAGACGTTCGCACCGGATCGATTTCCGCTAAACAATTGAATAGTGTAACCTTCAAAAAATTCGCCTTGTTGACTGGACACGTAATGCGCATAAGCACTGTCTAAATCGCGGGCAATATTAACGGTGTCAATGGACTGTAATTCCACCACCGATGCATTCGAAATGAGCGGCATTGCGTTGAGAGCCAATAAGATAAAAAGGAGCTTCAGGGGCATGGTTGTAGCGCGTATATTTTTCAAAAGTACAAGTCCTTATACCCTAAAAGTAAAAAAGTGTTTAAACAACATCTAATTTAGAACGAATTTAAATTGGAATTTCCCGTGAATTACACCCTTTTTATGGCGTTTGCACATTATTTTTGCGCGATACTGAAAAGCTATATATAGGCCTCATATGTACACTACCTCAAAATTCAGAAAATTAAGTGCCCTGTTTGCGGTATTTATTTTCTTATTCTCTGCCTCAACCCTGCATGCCTTTGAGGGTGATGCTAAAAACGGGAAGAAGCTGTTTAAATCTAATTGTGCCAGCTGTCATAAGCTCGACAAGAAACTCGTGGGTCCGGCCTTAACTGGAGTTACGGAGAAGTATTCTGAAGAGTGGTTGACAAAGTGGATTCGGAACAACGCAGAATTACGTGCTTCAGGAGATGAAGACGCTATTGCGATTTTCGAAGAGTACAATGGCTCGGTCATGAGTGCATTCCCAATGCTGAGTGATCAGGACATTTTTGACATATTACAGTATACCGTTGAAGGCGATGCGAAGCCGGTACCATCTGGTGGTGATCTTACAGGAGGAACAACTGTTGTTGTGGAATCTAAAGATTACAGCAAGCAGATTACCTTAGGTTTAGGGTTGCTTTTGTTTGTAATGGTCATGCTCTTGACGCGCATGAAAAACACATTACGTCTTGTACAAGGTGAAGATCCAGTATCAATTCTCGATGAGGCGGGATGGTTCTGGGGCCGTTTGATCAACAACAAAGGTTTTGTTACTGTTGCAACTATTGTTGTTACCGTTTTATTCCTCAATCAAGCATATTGGTGGATGAGTGGTATAGGGGTAGAACAAAACTATCAACCTGAACAACCTATTGCTTTTTCTCATGCGCTACACGCTGGTGAAAATGAAATTGACTGTAATTACTGCCATAGCTCAGCACGTCATTCGAAACACTCAGGTATTCCTTCTGCGAACGTATGTATGAATTGTCATATGTATGTGGATGGCTCTGAAATTACCGACGTAACTGGGAATTTGAAGTACGACGGTGAAGGTTCACCAGAAATTGCTAAAATCTATGCCGCAATTGGCTGGGATAGCGAGAACCGTGAATACATAGAAGATTACGAAGAACAGCCGATAAAATGGGTACGCATCCACAACTTACCGGACCTTGTTTACTTTAACCACAGCCAGCACGTGAATGTAGGCCAGCTTGAGTGTCAAGAATGCCACGGCCCGGTTGAGACCATGGAAGAAATGTACCAGTACTCAGAATTGACAATGGGTTGGTGTATCAACTGTCACCGCGAGACGGAAGTTCAGTTTGAGCAGAACGGTTACTACCAAGACTTCCACGAAGAATTAACAGAGAAGTACCACGGCGAAAAAATCACTGCAGCGAAAATCGGTGGTTTAGAGTGTGGTAAGTGTCACTACTAATAGAAGCACAGCAATGACTGAGAACAACAAATATTGGAGAGGAATTGAGGATCAATCCAATCCTGAACTATCAGAAAAGCTCGCGCAAAACGAATTCTCAAATGAGATTTCGCAAGCGGACTTCTTAGGTAATGACGAACTTGCTGAAAGCAGTACATCGCGTCGTGACTTTTTGAAGTTTATGGGATTCTCAACAGCAGCGGCAACGCTCGCAGCTTGTGAGGCGCCTATCGTGGAAAGTATTCCTTACGTTGTTAAGCCAGACAGCTTAACTCCTGGTATTGCGAACTACTATGCATCTTCTTATTATGATGGATACGATTTTGCATCTGTGTTGGTTAAAACACGTGAAGGTCGCCCTATTAAGATTGAACCAAATAATGACGCTAGCTTTAATGGTGCGACAAACGCACGTGTTCAAGCTTCCGTTTTAAGCTTATACGATGGAGCACGCATGCACAATCCTATGATGGATGGTGCTGCAACTTCATGGGGTGATGCAATCGCCAAAGCGCAGTCATTACTTACAGCCAATAGCGTTGTATTGACGAGAACGGTGATTTCTCCAGCATTAAAGACTGCGATATCGAAATTAGGGCTACGTCACGTTAGCGTTGATGCGGTAAGCCAAAGCAACAGAGCGGATGTATATGAAGCACTTACAGGTGTTCGCGCATTACCGACTGTAGAGTTATCAAAAGCACGCGTCGTATTTGCAGTGGGAGCTGATTTCCTCGGCGATTGGGGCGGTGAAAACCTGAACGGCGCTTATGCAGCTGCTCGTAAGCCAGGTAGTGATATGTTACGCCACATTCAAGCAGAATCTGGATTGTCATTATCTGGTGCAAATGCGGATGTACGTATTAAAGCTAAGGTGAGTGAATACGAATCGGTATTGGCTCATGTTTACAATAAGGTAGCGAATGCCGCAGGAGTTGCTACAGTTTCTGCTCCAGCGTTGCGCGAAGACATTAAACTTTCAGTAGAGGGTGTCGCGAATGAATTAATTGCCGCAGGTTCTGGTTCTTTAGTATTAAACGGCTTGAATTCAGCATCTGCTGAGAAATTGGCAGCCAAGACAAATGAATTGCTAGCTTCTGCAGCGTTCAATACGTCGAAGTTAGATTTCACTGCGACAGGTTCAGATTCAGATTTTGCAGCGCTTTTAGAAGATATTAAGTCAGGTGCTGTTACCTCAGTATTGACTCTAGATACCAACGTCTTGCACTTTAGCACTGCGATGGCCTCTTTAGCTGATAAAGTAAGTCTTATTAGCATTGCAGATAGATTGGACGAAACAGCTTCAAAAGCGGTTGTTGCACTACCAATGAGTCATTATTTGGAAGCTTGGTCTGATGCTGCACCAGTGAG
>CATAQZ010000303.1 GCA_949487015.1 Flavobacteriales bacterium UBA4585 | reverse complement strand
CCGGTACGAACCCTAGACTTGCAAGGACATCGCGGCGCAAGAGGTCTCTTTACTGAAAACTCATTGCTCGGATTTGAAAAGGCGTTAGAGATTCCAGAGGTAAGCACGCTGGAATTGGATCTTTGTGTTACTGCAGATGATCAACTCATCATTTCGCATGAGCCCTGGCTAAACGAGCAAATTTGTACGATAAACGATACCTTAAAAGAAGGCAGAACCTACAGTCTCTATAAAATGACCTACGACAGTATTCTGCAATATGACTGCGGTTCAAAGGGGCACCCTGACTTTCCTGAACAGCAACTCGCTTCAATAAACAAGCCGCTACTCAAGGAGTTGTTTTCGATGATCGACGAAAAGGGATTGCGCTGGCCCAACTTCAATATTGAAATCAAATCACGCCGCAAAGGAGATCATGTGTACCATCCTGGGCCGAAGAAATTTGCTGCATTGGTAGTGGAAACGCTAAATGAATTGAACGAAGCTTATCCCAAGGCGGATGTACTGAATAAAGTAAGTATTCAAAGCTTCGATCTTCGCGCACTTCGTGAGGTTCGCAAAACGGCTCTTCAAGTAAAATTATGCCTCTTAGTAGAAAACACTGCTGACCCAGCCAATGAAATGGATGCATTGGGATTTCCTGTGGATATATACAGTCCCAGCTATGAATTGGTCACCCCAGAGCTGATTTCTTGGTGCCACTTTAGACAAATTGCGGTTATTCCATGGACGGTAAACGAATTGGATGAAATGCAAGAATTAGTCGATATGGGTGTGGACGGGCTTATTTCAGACTATCCAGACCGCTTCAACTTGCTGGTTTATTGACCCAGCTGAGTTTTTGCGCGCTCAATTCTCGCCAATCCTTCTTGCGAACCTCTGTGTTGTGGGTTAAAGCTCAATGCCTGGCGGTAGTCCGCTTCGGCATTCGGTAAATCGCCCAGCAACTCAAAACAGTACCCTCGACCATAAAGTGCGCGGTGATTCACGGGCTGGATAGCTAGGGCTTGGGTAAAGTATTGACGGGCTTCAGCATACAGTTGCAATTGCAAGTGTATGTATCCAATATTGAAAAAGGATTCTAAATCCTGTGGATCCAATTGGGTACATTTCGTAAAATCTTCCAATGCGCCGTTCCAATTCTGCTGGCCTAAATAAAACATCCCTCTATTGTAAAAGTGCACGCGAACCTCAGGTTGCAACTCGATCAATCTATTAAAATAGCCCAACGCAAGTGGATTGCCTAAACTGCTGTACAACACTCCAGACATATCTAAAGCTTCAATGTAGTCTGGTTTGAGATCTATTGCTTTCTGGAACCAGTCCAATGCCCTCGTTGTATCCTCTATGGCATCTCGCATGAGTAAACCTTTTAAATAGGTCGCCTCCGCATTTTTCGGCTCCATTTCCAGTACCTCATCTACTAATGCAGCACTCTTCTCAAATTCTGTAACAACGTGATATAATTGAGCCATCTTTAGTCGACACGGCACATAGCTTGGGTCCTCCTTCATACAACGCACCCACGCATCACGACTTTGTCTCGTTTGATTTGTAGCGAAACTGATGTCGCCCCATAGTTCTAGTGCTCTTGTTCTACTGCTGTCCAATTCTAAAACCGCCGCAACATCCGCAGCCGCATATTTCAAATTCTGGCGTTTCAAATACATGGAGGCACGGTATTCCAATGCATCTAAATTATTTGGAGCATCACGCAAAACAGTATTGATGCTGTCGATAGGGTCTTTAACACTAACAGCAATGGATTCCGCCGGACCTACCTCTTGTGAAACAGAGGATTCTTCAGGAGTACCACAACGCGTGAGAACCAAAATTGTAAACGCAAATAGAACTAAGTTTTTCATACCTCAAAAATGCACCAAAAAAAAAGCCCCGCCAAGTGGCGGGGCCTTCTTATGAAATAAGATGATTCTTATTAGAAGTT
>CATAQZ010000302.1 GCA_949487015.1 Flavobacteriales bacterium UBA4585 | reverse complement strand
GTATCCTTGAGTCATTCGAGCAGAGCATCCTAGCAGAATATCTTTGAGAACTATGGGCACATCCTGCTCGAGTACTTTGAGTGCTTACTATGGAGAACAGGCAAGATTATGCTGGACAAGTCTTGTATATAACCTCGTATCAGCAGAGGTCGTTTTGGTTTCCTTCAAGATAACCAAAAGGACGATGCGCCCGGATATGAGTTATATACGTTGTTGTGCACTGTCGGTTTACTTTATTAATTCTAATGGGTAGAGTAATTCAGATGAGGAGCAGTACTGTTCTGAGATCACTCGTTTTCCAGTGTGTCGATTGTATAGATCGTATTCCCCGCTATATGGAGGATCCTCTTTGTAATAAAAGTTGGTTTCTTGATAAACCAATTTGAGGGATGTGTAGTCAATTTCGCCCTGGTCATTAAAGCCAAAGTTTTCCTCTGTTTCAATAGCCATGATAGGCTCAGAGTCGTGTAGATAAATGGTAGTAGTTATACGCCCAAATGATAATCCGACCTGTTGGAATACCTTGACCACTTCGCCGTTGTTCCGCCAAGAAATAAGTTCAGCGCCTCCGTCAGTAACTACTCCTGTCAATTGGGACCAATCATGAACCGTAGAATCAAGTTCTGCGGTATTGTCAATTTGTTGGACGATTGCTTTGATTGCTACAGTGTCTAGTTCCTGAGCATGAGCGCACAAAGAGATAATCGAACAAAAAATTAAGGCTAGGAGTCTCATAGATAGTGCACAACTTCTTTTATGCTCTGGTTTATGCCCGTTGAAAGAAAGTCCACCAGTAAATCGGGAATTGTACAGGTATATTGTTCTTTTTCCGGGTTGTTATGAGCGTTGAAGAAGTAGAATTTAGGTTTTTATTAGTTTCCGTTAAGATATTAATTAATTGGTTTCTGTGGGGGTAATTCATTTTCATTTGAGCTAAAGTCGATTTTTTGTGCCAATTGGTCCCGCACAGCGCTGTCTAAGGGACTTTCAATGGAAAGCGTTGTGTTTTTCGCAACGTGAGTATATACCGTAGTTGTGTCAATGTTGCTATGGCCCAGTAATTCTTGAATGTAACGTAAGTCTACACCTTTTTCTAAAAGATGCGTAGCGTAGCTGTGTCGTAGCATATGTGGGGTGATGCGTTGTGAAATCCCAGCATTTTTCGCAGCACGAGAGACGATATTTGCGATGGAGGTGGCGCTGTATTGCGGGGTGGTTTGTCCTTCGAAAAGGTAGATTTTCGGCTGGAAGAAGTGAACGTATTCTCTCAGGAGTGGAAGGAGTGATTGAGGAAGCGGAAGCATGCGGTCTTTACCCCATTTTCCTTGACGTATATGAATGGTACCACGTTCGGTGTTCAGGTCAGTACATTTTAGGGATATAATCTCTCCCCTTCGCAGTCCACAAGAGTAAAGTAATGATATGATCAAGCGATGTTTTAAGTTGCGCGTTTTAGCGATCATGGTCAGAACTTGATTGACGGCAATGACCTTGGGGGTGGTCTTTATCGCCCGCGGGCGCACTAGGGTTGACGGTGCTATTGCGTTGTTATAAAGGGCCAGCAGGAGTTTCAAAGCGCCTACGAATTGGCGTTGGGTGCTGTTAGATTTTCGAAAAAGTCGAGTCGCACGATAGGTATTGATTTGGGCAAGGGTATAAGTATCCGGGAACGTAGGATGAAGTTCTGCGATAAGGGGAGCCATTAAGTGTACGTAGGCCGTGATGGTGTTTTGTGCATAGCCTCGGGCACAGAGCATGCTCTGGTATTGCTCCACTATGGGTAAAGTTTCTTTGGTGAGCTCTTTAATTAATGCAGTTGGGAGCGAACGACGGGATACGACTTCGAGGGTGCCGAAATTGGCGGCAGTAGATTGAAGCTCGGCCCAATTCTTTTTGCTGTATCCAAGCAACCAGCACTTAATCTCCTTATTCCAAGTTGCGCCGATACGGTGCAGGGCACGGTTTAAGGGGCGATGGAATGGAGTGCGCAGTGAGAAATATCGTCCGCTAGAATCGCGGTAATCGCCGACAGTTATTACAAAATGTTTCGGATTGGACATGAGCTAGGTATTGTCCAAACAAATTGGGCCCTGCGACTTAAAAGTCCAAGAAATATGGAAAAGTTCCGCTTATGAACCGCGAAGGATTTTCGCCATGGGGCGCCCTTTGGCCAATTCATCGACGAGCTTGTCCAGATAGCGCACCGCACGTGTAAGCTCATTGTCGAGGTCTTGGATCTTGTAGCCACAAATGGTGCCGGTGATCAGATGGGCATTCGCATGAAGAGCCGCCTCATCGAAGAAGGTTTGAAACGTAGATTTAGCAGCGATATGGCGGTCCAGGTCGGCCTTGGTGTAGCCCGTGAGCCATTGGATCACCTCGAGCAGTTCGGCCTCACTCCTGCCCTTCTTTTCGACTTTGGCAACGTAGTGCGGATAGACACCGGCGAAGGTGAGTGCCGCAACGCGGGCGTGGTGTTCTGGTGTGGCTTGAGAAGACATAACTGAATACTACAATTGGATACCTTTTGAATTGCCTTTGACGTACACCGAAATAAAATTGCGCAGAAAGCCAATGCCATACCCCTGGTTCATCGTATGCGTCGTTTGCACGGCAAGGATGGCAACGGCAAGTCCCTCTTTAGAAAGGGCACTAATAAAGACCGCAATCATGTAGAGCACATATAGTGCGAACGGTAAAACGTACAGGCTCTCGTGGAAATAGACGATCCCCAGTACAGCAAGAATGGCAGTGAGGTGGCGGTAGAGGGTGAAAACTAACGGGAAGAGGTGGGTTACTTTAAGGTTGCCAGGGTGTGCCTTGGCGAGCAAGGGACGGGCGGCGCCGAAGCGAAAGACTTGGCGGCGGAATTGCTTGAGCGTGGCGCGTCGCTTGTGGTACACGTAGGCCTCGGGAATGAATCGGCTGATGGCGCCCACTTTTTGTAGGCGGAGACTGAGTTCGACATCTTCACCACAGACGAAGTTTTCGTCGTATCCACCTACCGTGCGGAAGAGCTCCGCGCTCATTCCCAT
>CATAQZ010000301.1 GCA_949487015.1 Flavobacteriales bacterium UBA4585 | reverse complement strand
TAAAGAAAGTAACATCGTTAGCCCGCAGCTCATGCCAGATGATACTCGAGATTCTGATTATGTGCATATGAATGTTTTACGCGATTACGTAACCGATACTTGGGGTGCCAGTTTTGGAACTTCCCCAATGGTTCCTGGCGATGAACTCTCTAAGAGTTTTATAGGATCCTGGGACACCAGCTGGATTAAGGCAAATGCAGCAGCCGTAGTTTACGTCTACAATCCAACCAATTACCGCATCCTTCAAGTGATTGAAGTTCCTGTAAATTAGGATTTCTTAGCAAATTTGAGATTGCGTTTGAATCCTTCGTAGCCCGTTCTGCGTATGGCTGAACCTTTCATGATTTCATCCCATAATTCGTGGGTAACCTCTTCCCATTCCTCCCAGCCTTTGGTCGCTACAGCGTCTCTAATTTTGAAATCCGGTTCAGTTGTTGGTTTCGAGAACCGATTCCAAGGACATACATCCTGACAAACATCGCAACCGTATACCCACTCCTCCATCTTCTCTTGATATGCATTCGGCAAGGCCTTTTTATACTCAATGGTGAGGTAGCTGATGCACTTATTGCTATCCACGACTGTCGGGGCGACTATAGCTTGTGTCGGGCACGCATCTATGCACGCAGTACACGTCCCACAATGATCCGTACTGGGTCCATCAGGGACTAATTCTAGATCAATAATCAGCTCGCCAATAAAAAAGAAACTTCCTTCCTTCTTACTCAACAATAAACTGTGCTTGCCGATCCAACCTAAACCACTCCTACGCGCCCAAGCACGATCCATTACTGGAGCGCTATCCACAAATCCTCTTCCTTCCACTTCTCCAATCTCTGCACGTACACCTTCTAGCATGCGCTTGAGCTTCCCACGAATTACTTTGTGGTAATCTCGACCGTAAGCATACTTTGAAATCTTTGGAGTTCCAGCTTCTTGTTCTTGCTCTGGATAATAATTTAGAAGCACACTAACCACGGATTTTGCGCCCGGCATCAGCTTTCGAGGATCTAAACGCGCATCAAAGTGGTTTTCCATCCACGACATTTCGCCATGATATCCTGCGTTCAACCAACGCTCTAATCCAGTGGCCTCTTCCTCTAAGAAATCTGCTTTAGCTATACCGCAAGCGAAAAATCCCTGCTCTTTTGCAAGACGTTTTATTATCCGTGAAGCAGCTTCCGGCGACATTAAAACAACGAACCAGTTGCGCCTGAATCCTTACGCGCCTTTCCCAAATGTTGATAGGCCTTTTCTGTAACCATACGTCCTCTGGGCGTGCGAAGAATAAAACCTTCCTTGATCAAATAGGGCTCATAAACTTCCTCAATGGTTTCCGCTTGCTCACCGATAGCAGTACTTAATGTACTGAGTCCAACTGGACCGCCAGCGAAATTATCAATGAGTACGGAAATGATTTTATTGTCCATTTCATCTAAGCCACGGCTATCTACATTCAATGCATTTAAACCGTACTCTGCAATGGCCATATCAATAGATCCATTTCCTTTTACCATAGCAAAGTCACGGACTCGGCGCAATAAAGCGTTTGCAATACGCGGTGTTCCTCTCGATCTGCTCGCAATGCGTATCGCTGCTTCATATTCAGTCGGCACATTCAATATTTCAGCACTGCGATCGACTATGGTACTGAGTAATTCAACATCATAATACTCCAGACGGGCATTAATCCCGAATCGTGCTCTAAGCGGTGCTGTGAGTAATCCTGAACGTGTGGTTGCTCCTACAAGAGTAAATGGATTTAAAGCAATCTGGACACTCCTGGCGCTGGGCCCGGAGTCAATCATGATATCTATTTTAAAATCCTCCATGGCACTGTAGAGGTATTCCTCTATTACCGGAGATAGACGGTGGATTTCGTCAATAAACAAGACGTCATTCTCTTGAAGGTTCGTTAGAAGACCCGCTAAATCCGACGGCTTATCCAACACTGGACCTGAAGTGATTTTGATTCCCACGCCGAGCTCATTCGCTAGAATGTGACTGAGGGTTGTTTTCCCTAATCCGGGAGGGCCATGAAGTAAGACATGGTCCATTGCCTCATCGCGCATCTTAGCCGCTTCAACAAAGATTTTAAGGTTCTCTAATACGGTCGCCTGCCCCGTAAAGTCATCAAAGGACAGTGGGCGAAGCTTGCGTTCTATTTCACGCTCCGTATTTGAAAAATTTTCCCCCGTAGGGTCTAGATGCTCGTTCATAGGTTGTACAAAATACCACAAAAAATCCCCTTACCTAAAGGCAAGGGGATTTGAATTTTTAAAAAAGCGTTTCGAGTCTAGTGACCGCTCTCCTCGCCTTCTGCCAATGGCACATTTTGAGGTACAAAGTCATCCTCGTAACCTGGCTTAGAGTAATCATAAGCCCAACGGTGAACGACAGGTACATCGCCTGGCCAGTTACCGTGCATGTGTTCTACAGGAGTTGTCCACTCCAATGAGTTTGCTCTCCATGGGTTTTGTGTTGCCTTAGGACCTCTCCAAATGCTGTAGAAGAAGTTGAAAATAAAGATCAATTGGGCAATACCTCCAATAATAGCGAAATAGGTAATCAATACATTGATATCCGCCAAATTATCGAACATTGGGAATGCTGTATTACTGTAGTAACGACGGGGTAAACCTGCCATACCTAAGAAGTGCATTGGGAAGAACACACCATAGGCAGTTATGAAGGTCAACCAGAAGTGCGCGTAACCCATAGATTTATTCATCATACGACCGTACATCTTAGGGAACCAGTGGTAAACACCCGCGAACATCCCGAAAATAGCGCTAAGTCCCATAACGATGTGGAAGTGAGCCACTACAAAGTAGGTATCGTGTACGTTGATATCCAACGCTGAATCACCAAGAATAACACCCGTCAAACCACCTGTAACGAACGTACTTACCAAACCGATAGAGAACAACATCGCAGGCGTGTACTGAATGTTTCCTTTCCACAACGTAGTGATGTAGTTAAAGGCTTTTACCGCTGACGGAATAGCAATCAACAGGGTTGTAAACGTAAAGACTGAACCTAAGAATGGATTCATCCCCGTTACAAACATGTGGTGCCCCCAAACGATGAAGCTCAAGAATGCAATGGCTAAGATTGAACCGACCATTGCACGGTAACCGAAGATTGGCTTACGCGAATTGGTGGCAATGACCTCAGATGAAATACCTAATGCAGGTAATAAAATGATATATACTTCAGGGTGACCTAAGAACCAAAACAAGTGCTGGTACAATACTGGAGAACCACCACTATAGCTCAATACTTCACCACCGATAAAAATATCACTGAGGTAGAACGACGTACCTAACAGACGGTCGAACATGAGAAGTAGTGCAGCACTTAACAGTACTGGGAATGAGAGAACCCCTAGAATTGCAGTTACAAAAAATGCCCAAATAGTCAACGGAAGACGCGTCATGCTCATTCCTTTGGTACGCATGTTAACTACAGTAACTATATAGTTCAATGAGCCTAGTAGTGAACCTACAATAAATAGAGTCATTGAAATCAACCAAAATGTCATACCGGCGCCAGAACCTGGCATTGCTTGTGGTAACGCTGAAAGTGGTGGATATACCGTCCATCCACCTGATGCAGGACCTGACTCAAGAAATAATGATGCAATCATTACCACAGAACTCAAGAAGAAGAACCAGTAAGACAGGGCATTCATAAAACCGGATGCCATATCACGTGCACCAATCTGCAACGGAATAAGTAAGTTCGAGAACGTGCCCGAAAGACCCGCAGTCAATACGAAGAAAACCATGATGGTACCGTGAATCGTTACAAGAGCTAAGTACATGTTGGGGTCCATAACTCCATCCGGTGCCCACTTTCCTAAAAAGAATTCTAGAATTGGGAAACTTTGTTCAGGATATGCGAGCTCTAAACGGAAGAGCATTGACATCATAACACCTACAATACCCATGATCATACCAGTAATCAAAAATTGCTTACCAATCATTTTGTGGTCCATAGTAAAGATGTACTTCGTAAAGAAGTTCTCTTTGTGATGGTGTTCCATCAAATGATCCTGAAAGTGCTCGTTTTTCGTCGAAGTAGTTGACATAGCTTTCTTAATTACGTCTTAATTACAAAGTCTCAGCGACCGTTTTTTGTTCCTTTAACCATGCGTTGTATTCCTCTTCGGTTTCAACGATGATTTCCATCTGCATGTTGTAGTGCGCAGCTCCACAGATTTTGTTACACAACAAAACATAGTCGAACTCCCAAAGGTCTTCGCCCTTTGCAGCACGAATTCCATTGACTTCCTCAACATGATTTTTTACGTCTTTGTTCTGACGAATTTCGGCGGTTGTGACGGTAGGCGTAAATTGAAAATAAGTCTTTGAACCGGGCACACAGTTCATTTGTGCTCGGAAATGTGGGAAGTACGCTGAATGAATGACATCCTGAGAACGGAATTCAAATTTGATAGGCTTACCCACGGGTAGGTGCAACGACTTTGTAACAATATCATCAGAAGAATAAGTGTCTTCCATATCCACCCCTACAATATTTGCTCCACCTATCTCATGTACAGTAGCATAACCTAATTGGTTATCGCCACCGCTGTAACGCGCGGTCCAGTTAAACTGTTGCGCATAAAGTT
>CATAQZ010000300.1 GCA_949487015.1 Flavobacteriales bacterium UBA4585 | reverse complement strand
TGGTTTTGCAGACCAGTGCCTAGCCACTCGGCCACGGAACCTTAGGGAGGCCAAAAATAGTAGAAAAATTGGTTTTGGCCCGAGTTTATTTTTTTCTATCGTTCTGCGGTGAACGTAAGCGCCACCCTTTCTACGTCTCCGTTGATTGGAGGGTTAAGTTTTGCTACGTTTACCCACGCTTTTTGAACGGACGGGTGTTCACTCATTATGCGGTCAATCATGCGTTGACAGACGACTTCTAGGAGTTTAGCACGAACGGCCATTTCTTCTTTGGCAATGGCATTGAGCGCCACATAATCTACGGTGTCATTCAAATCGTCAGAGGCAACCGACGCGCTGAGGTCGGCCCAAACACTGATGTTGACTTCATAATTGGAGCCAATTACCGCCTCCTCTTGCATGCAACCGTGGTTGGTGTATATGCGAATACCGTGAACGTCGATCTGATGTAATGTTGCCATTATCCCAACACTTTAATTGCTTTAGAAATACGTGCGAGCACCTCGTCTTTGCCTAAAACAGCACAAATGGTAAACATGCTTGGCCCCATGCCTCTTCCTGTGACCGCTAGACGGAAGGAAGGACCGACTTTTCCAAAACCCAATTCTTTTTCCGCCAAATAACCCTTGAAACTCGCTTCAATCGCTTCTGAAGTAAAATCGGGCAGCGCATTAAAACGGTGGGCGATATCTTGCATCATAGGCGCGCTAGCGTCGCTCCATTTTTTGTTGCGTGTTTTTTCATCGTAAACAGATGGCGTTTCAAAAAGGAATCGACCTTCTTCAAGTAAATCTTTAGGGAAGGTTGCACGCTCACTCATCATCGTGGCGATAGTTCCAAGGTGCGCTTCATTGTAAGAGAGACCTTCGTTGTCGAGTACATTTTTTAGCTCCTGTGCCAATTCTACTTCGCTTAAATCACGTAAATACAATTGGTTGAACCACTTTCCTTTCTCGAAATCAAACTTGGCGCCAGACTTTGAAACTTTACTTAAGTCGAATGCATCAACCAGCCCTTGAAGGTCGAAAACCTCTTGTTCAGTGCCGGGATTCCAACCTAATAAAGCGAGCATGTTGATAAAAGCTCCAGGGAAGAACCCAAACTCGCGATAGCCGCTTGCGGTTTCTCCAGTCTCATCGTTTTTCCAATCAATAGGAAACACGGGGAAGCCTAAACGATCGCCGTCTCGCTTACTCAGTTTCCCAGGCCCGTCAGGTTTGAGAAGAAGCGGGAGGTGCGCAAAAGTGGGACATTCCCAACCAAAAGCTTCATACAGCATTACATGTAAAGGTGCAGAGGGTAGCCACTCTTCACCACGGATTACATGAGTGATTCCCATTAAATGGTCGTCCACGATATTGGCAAGGTGGTAGGTCGGCATTCCGTCGGCCTTAAACAGGACTTTATCATCCATGTTATTCGTGTTCACACTTACCCAACCGCGAATGGTGTCCTCCAAACGCACCTCATGATCACGAGGAAGTTTAATACGTACCACGTATGGTTCTCCTGCAGCAATCTTTGCGTCAACCTCTTCTTTTGGAAGGGTTAAGGAGTTCTTCATGTTGCCGCGTGTGATATAATTGTATTGCCAATTTGACGCGCCTGCATCTTTCGCCATTTGACGCATTGCATCCAATTCTTCTGCCGTATCAAAAGCTATATAAGCCTTATCTGCGGCCAATAACTGCTCTGCATATTCACGATACATGGGCTTGCGCTCGCTTTGACGGTAGGGCCCGTTTCCACGGTCTTCACCACCAATACCTTCGTCGGGTGAAATCCCACACCACGCCAACGCTTCTACGATATACTTCTCTGCACCCTGTACAAATCGAGTTTGGTCCGTATCTTCGATACGAAGCAAGAAGTCACCGCCGTGCTTTTTAGCGAATAAATAGTTGTACAAAGCGGTACGTACACCGCCTATGTGCAAGGGCCCCGTAGGTGAAGGAGCGAATCGAACGCGAACTTTTGAGCTCATGTTTATGTCGTTATAATTGGCGCAAAGGTACAATCGCGCAAACCATTAGGAAACACTAACTTTGTTTAGATAAAAACACAATCAAAATATGTACCCAGAAGAGATGATCGCGCCCATGCGCGCAGAGCTAGCAAATAGCGGATATACTGAAACAAAGACCGCAAACGAAGTAAAATCAGCGATTAACGCAGACGGAACAACCTTTGTTGTCGTAAATTCTGTTTGTGGATGTGCAGCAGGATCTGCGCGTCCAGCAGCTATGGCAGTAGCAAAATCGGAGGTGAAACCCACTCGAATGATCACTGTTTTTGCTGGTAATGACGTTGAAGCAGTAAACGAAGCGCGCGGAATGATGCAGCCGTTTCCTCCATCGTCACCGTCAATGGCGTTATTTAAAAACGGTGAATTAGTCCATATGGTAGAACGCCACCACATTGAAGGCCGCACTGCGGAAATGATCGCAGGAAACTTGCTTTCCGCTTTCGAAGAGCACTGCAAATAACAAACCTACAGAACACCACAGCACGCAATGGACGACAAGAACCTACAGATTGAAACTTTAGCTATCCACGGCGGACAGCAGCACGACCCCTCTACAGGAGCCGTAATGCCGCCTATTTATCAAACCTCGACCTATGTTCAGGAATACCCAGGAAAACATAAAGGGTATGAATACAGCCGAAGTGGAAACCCAACGCGAACGGCCCTAGAAAATGCTATTGCGAGTATCGAAGGCGGTACCCACGGCGCGGCTTTTGGTTCAGGTTTAGCGGCCATCGATTGTATGTTAAAGTTTTTAAGCCCCGGAGACGAGGTCATTGCGTGCAACGACTTATACGGCGGTACGTACCGATTATTCACAAAAATGTTTTCGAACTACGGTATCCAATTCAAATTTGTCGACATGAGTAACGACCAGTGGCACAGTGCTGTGAGTGAATCGACAAAAATGCTGTGGATGGAGACGCCGACCAATCCAATGCTCAACGTTCTTGACATTGAAGCGGCTTCAAAAGTGGCGAAAGCGCACGAATTGATTTTAGTCGTTGACAACACCTTTGCAACACCATACCTTCAACGCCCTCTGGATTTAGGAGCAGATGTGGTTATGCACAGCGGTACGAAGTATTTGGGCGGACACAGTGATGTGGTTCTAGGGTTACTGGCTACGAAAAATGAGGCTATAGCCGAAAAAATGTATTTCATTCAAAACGCATCAGGTGCGGTTTTAGGCCCCATGGATAGTTTTCTAGCGTTGCGAGGAATCAAAACGCTGCACGTACGTATGGATCGTCATTGTGAAAACGGCGAGGCTGTTGCACATTTTCTTGGAGCTCACCCAGCGGTTGCAAACGTGTATTGGCCAGGCTTAAAAGGTCATAATGGTCATGAGGTAGCGAAACGACAAATGAAAAAATTCGGTGGAATGGTAAGCTTTACCATTAAAGATGCCGGTTTCGAAAAAACTGCTGAGGTTGTTAGTGCACTTCGTGTATTTACCCTTGCAGAAAGCTTGGGTGGAGTGGAATCTCTAGCGGGACATCCAGCGTCCATGACGCACGCCTCCATTCCTAAGGAAGAGCGTGAAAAAGTAGGGGTAACGGATAACCTCATTAGGTTGTCTGTAGGAATTGAAAACATAAACGACCTGCTTGCCGATTTAGAGCAAGCACTCGCAAAATAATAGCGTATGAATAGCAAGTTCGCCGTAATAGGCCTTGGTGTTTTTGGATCAGCAATTGCGCGTAAGCTTGCAGAGCGTGGCGCTGATGTAATGGCCATTGATGAAAGTGAAGAAAAGGTACAGCGCATCGCGCAGGACGTTCCCTTCGCAGTAGCCCTCGATGCAACAAACAAACAAGCATTAGAAGCACAAAACATCCAGGATATGGATGCCGTTGTGGTAAGTATTGGTTCTAGTTTTCAGGAGATGCTTTTATGTGTTTTCCAATTGCAAGAAATGGGCGTGAAGAAAATCATTGCACGCGCTCAGGGACCAGTTCAGCGAAAAATTCTTGAGAAAATGGGGCTTCAGCATATTTTGAGTCCGGAGCAGGAGGTTGCAAACAACGTTGTTGAGCAATTGACCAATCCAGGGGTTCTCATGTGTGTTCAATTACCAGATAACTACGAAATCATTGAAGTAGAGGCGCCGACGAAAATAATTGGTCGCACCCTTGAGGACATTGGGTTGCGTAAAAAGTACAACATTAACCTAGTAACGGTTCTTAGAAAAGAAGGCGACAGTCACCACATCAACGGTGTTCCTGGGCCAGACAGTACCGTTAACAACGGGGACATCATTTTAGTCTTTGGCAAGATAAAAGACATCAATCGGTTTATTGAAATCAACGCTTGATGTCTGATCGAAGGCGTATGATCATTACCGGGGTAAGCTCGGGAATAGGATTGGCTATTGCAGCTGAGGCCTTGCGCTTAGGTTGGTATGTTGACGGCATAGGAAGAAACGCACCCGCGCTACTTACTCAACATGCTCGCGGATCTTTCACCGCATGTGACTTAAGCAATAGAGTAGCCGTACAGGACCTTTCGCTTGCGACAGAACAGGTTTACGATCTTACAGTCTTAGTGAATAACGCGGGTACTTTGGGCCCCGTAAAGCCTGGAAAAAATGCAAGCTGGGAGGAAATCGACCATTGCATAACCCTGAACACGAGTAGCGCCATGCTATTGAGCGCTAAGTTCTTAGCAGAAGTTATAGGAGAGAAACAACTTTATTTTACAGGCTCCGGCGCTGCAGAATTTGCCATTGAAGGCTGGAGTGCGTATTGTGCCTCAAAAGCAGCTGTACACATGTACGCTTCGGTATTAGCTAAAGAGCATCCTGAACTTAGAATCCACGCTTTCAGACCAGGAAAAGTGAATACTCCGATGCAGGCGGAGATTCGCGCAACTTCAATGGAAGATTTTCCAGGCGTTGCACATTTTGTAGAAGAATTTGAATCAGGAGGCCTTGTTCTTCCTGAAACAGTAGCCGCATCTTTGCTGCATGTTATAGACAGGAAAGACGAAATTCCAGTTATTTTTAGTACCTCAAACTATACAGTATGAAAAAGACCCTTTTAACCTTTATTGCCGCAGGCACCTTATTGGTAGCCTCTTGTACGCCGGACCCCGTTGCTACAGAAACCTTTATTCGTGAAGATGTGGTTGGGGAATGGACGGTAAATCAGGTCGCCTACAGCGGTGAAATGCCTAATCCCATCAATCCATCGGCACTAATGCAGTTCAGCGGTATAGGAACCCAGCTGTATGGAAAAATCAACATTTACGAAATGCCGGATACCGGTAACTTGCATGTAGACTTTGTAGCCAATCTAAATACGATTCAGGTTCCGGTTAGCTTGATCAGTGGTGGGACATGGTACCTTGAAAATAATGACAGTACGTTAGTCCTCGATAATGATAGCGTGAGCTACGCTTTTAAGATGATTAGCGGATTACCAACGCAGCAGATCTGGCAGACGTCGTTCATGCAAATTCCTGCCGATAGCAGTTATTGGGCGGATATCGATTTAGAATTGACTTTGATTAAATAAGAAACGAATGGCAAGAGTACTTACAGGTATTCAAAGTTCAGGACGCCAGCATCTAGGAAACATTCTAGGTGCAATCCGTCCGGCAATAGAAATGAGTAAAGACGCCAAAAACGAGGCTTTTTTATTTATTGCAGATTTGCACAGCTTGACTACGGTGAAGGATCCGGAACTGCGGAAGGAAAACCTTTTAGCTACGGCCGCCGCATGGCTTGCTTGTGGCCTAGACCCTGAGAAGGTGGTATTCTACGCGCAAAGCGATTTACCAGAGTGCACGGAGTTAACTTGGTATTTAAACTGCTTTACACCGTACCCTATGCTTGCCAATGCTCATAGTTTTAAAGATAAAAGCGATAACCTCAGCGACGTGAACGCCGGGTTGTTTGATTATCCGGTTTTAATGGCGTCGGATATATTGTTGTACGACGCGGAATTGGTCCCTGTTGGGAAGGATCAGAAGCAACACCTTGAAATCACACGCGATTTAGCCAGCAGCTTTAACCACCGTTATGGAGAGACTTTTGTGGCTCCAGAGGCCAGTATTGCAGCATCCGTAATGACTATTCCAGGCACGGACGGACGTAAGATGAGCAAGAGCTACGGCAATGTTATTGATGTGTTTTTACCCAAGAAACAATTGAAAAAGCAGGTTATGGGTATCGTCACTGACTCAACGCCGCTTGAAGAGCCGAAAGACCCTGAGACGTGCCATGTATATGCCCTATATAAACTATTAGCCGCTCCAGAACAGACTGAAGCATTGGCCGCGAAATACCGCGGGGGGAACTTTGGATACGGTCATGCGAAAACCGCGCTTTTAGAGTTGATTCTCGAAGAATTTGCAGATGCGCGTGAGCGTTTCGACTACTATATGGCGCATCCGGACGAAGTAAGCAAGGCGCTGAAAATAGGTGCGGATAAAGCGCGTCCTATCGCTCAGGCGACATTGGGTCGGGTACGTGATAAACTGGGCTTCTAGCTTACTTCCAAATAAAGGAAATCCGTTGTTGGAAACCGCCTGCTTGTGTAGCGGTAAGCACATAGGTGCCCGAGCTGAGGTTGAGTTGGCCTAAATCCATGGTGTTCTTGCCCAATTTAGAGGGAACAGAGGTACTGTACATCAGCTGACCGCTTGTACTCAGAATTTCAAAGTGCGTATCTACTGCGCTTGGGCTATTTAATTGGACAACGAGCTTCTCGCTTGTCGGGTTAGGCTGCACCTGAATCGCAAGTCTTCGATCGTTAGGATCGTGTGTAGTTACAGACAAACCCGAATTTCGTACCAGGGCAACTTCATAGATGTTCGCCGTTGCAATAGAGGCGTTGGTCATTCCTCCGAAGAATACGTTTTGGGCGGGAGACTTAATACCTCCAAACAGGTGACCGATCTGCGTGGTATCTGCCCCAATAGAATCGGCCAGAAAGATTGCGCCGGTTTGTGCTAAAACTGAAGAAGGAAAGAACTCCGCACCGGCTCCGTAATATCCCGGCATTTCCGTGCTCATCTCTGCCTCCGTATAGTTGCCGTTGCGTTTTTCAACCATACCAATAGTCGTAACGAACGGTACGTCGTTATCTTGTGTTAGCGTTCCATTCGCATAGTAGTACTGCGCTATTCCGCCAAAAAACAAAGTATACATCGCAGATTTATTTTCTCCAAACAGAGATGCAGTAGGACAGTGGTAGTGGTTCAGATATTGCGAAAATCCAGCTATGGGCGCGATGCCGGTATCTCTAACTTCGACGGGATTTAAAAACGGAAGGTTCGCTGTTTTCTGAAAGACACCGGACCACGCGGTAATGTAGGTTTCACTTCCGTCTGTCATGTAGGTAACGTTGTAATCGCGTCGGTGAAGCTCATCGGTGTCGATCATATATGAATCAAACGTATGGCTTAGGTTGGGGAACGTGCCATTTACGGTAAAAGGACGTACCGCTTCAGTGTAAGATTGTACATAGGTATTGTTTCCCATAGGGTTGTATTGTCCGTCAAAGCGGTGTCCGCCTACGAGATAAAACGTTCCGTCCAATTCTAAAAGCTTTCCTCCCGTAACCGCAAATGCGCTGTCCTGCACGCTTTGATATGCCGTGGTATCCACAGTCCCGTTTGCTGTGATTGCGGTGATCATTGCGGGTACATCAATCACGGTGAGTCTGGGGTGCGTGATGTGGACACTGGTAGAAGAGAGTCCATAGCCGCCTGCGATGTAGAGCAAATTCCCTATTTGATGAAAGTTTGCGTTGGTGGAAGAGAGTTGTGCCTCTACGCTATCGTTCGCGAAGCCAGATAAAGGTGCCTGCGTATATGTTTTTGCCACAGGGTCAATAACGTACATGTAGGTATTGTGCCCGTTGGCATCGAATGCTTGCCAGGGTTGGCGTTGGTGAAGACCATCTAATCGGCCCCCAATGATGAGCCATTTTCCGTTGTGCTCGCCCGCTGCATACGACTGTATGCCTGGAAGGCCAGAGATTGTAATGGGCGTAAGCACGACGTCAAACGGGAACGTCGACTGTGCGGAAACTAGGGTTTGTACTAGGAAAATTAGAAGTACGGCGGTTTTTTTCATAACGCTAAGATATTCAGTTGTTAAGATTAATAATGTGATAAAAATCACATGCACATATACCCTATTTTAGCGCCGTGAAAGTGTTTAGTTACATACATCATGTGTGGTATTATTTGGTTGCACTTGTGACCATAGTTCTGCTGCTGCCGGCGTTATTGTGGACGGCACGTCCCGGAGGGAACTACCACCACTTTTTCAAAGTAGCAAAGGTGTGGTCCTGGATGTATTTAGTCGGGATGGGCGTTTGGCCCCGCCCGGGAAAGTACCAGCTTAAGCACGATGGACCGGTTGTTTTAAGCCCAAATCACGGTTCAGATTTAGACATTCCGCTCACATTTTTAGCTTCCCCAACACCGGTTGTTTTCATGGGAAAAGCGGAGCTGTTAAAGCTTCCTTTGTTTGGCTATTTCTTCAAGCAAACGAGTATAGCGGTTGACCGCTCTTCTTTTAGCGGCAGAAAACAAGCCATGATAGATGCCGATCAAAAAATTAAAGAGGGATATAGCGTTTGTATTTTTCCAGAAGGAGGAATTCCACCGCAGAAGTATTTAATGCGGGGATTTAAAGCAGGAGCATTCAAACTTGCTGTAGAGAACAATGTTCCTGTAGTATTGCTTAGTATTTATCAGAGTAAATTTCGATTGGGCGACTGGGGACAGCCTTCAAGTATTGGACCCGTAGACACTAAAGTATTGGGCGAGTATTGGGCAGATACTGAATCAGCGAACCCGGTGCAAGAATTGATGGACCGGTCGTATAGGGTTTTAGCTGCAGATTTGAAAAATTGGGGCCACACTGGCGAAGTTGCTTTACCT
Organism: Flavobacteriales bacterium UBA4585; assembly: GCA_949487015.1. GTDB lineage: Bacteria > Bacteroidota > Bacteroidia > Flavobacteriales > Schleiferiaceae > UBA10364. The sequence goes on along the minus strand of CATAQZ010000300.1, from coordinate 2,959 downwards.
TTGGATGAGAATTAAGAGCTATGGAAATAAGCAAAGAGCAAATCAAACATTTGGCGCATTTAAGTCGTTTACAACTCTCAGATTCTGAGATTGACGCAATGCAAGGAGACATGTCGAAGATCTTAGATTTCGTAGCTCAGGTAGAAAAGCTCGACCTTGATGGCGTGGCACCGCTTACGCAAATGAGCAAGAGCGTCAACGTCATGCGAGAAGATGAAGTGGCTCATATGCTTACTAAAGAAGAGGCACTGAAAAACGCGCCAGATGCGAACAGTGATTATTTCCGTGTTTCGAAGTTCGGAAAGAAGGTCTAAACAATGACGGCGGGGTGATGTTAACCCGACAACCTAATTCAACATCATGCACATTACTATCATTCAAGGCAGCCCTCGCGATCAAGCGAATACAGCAAAAGTCGCTCGCTTTTTTGAAAAGCAATTGACAGAAAACGAGGCGGTTACGGCTTCTCAATTTTTGGATATCCGTTCGTTTAATTTCCCAAACTGGGGCATGGGCGAGGCTTCCAAAGAGGATTTAGCACTGTTTCAAGCTGCTTTAGTAGATGCCGATGGATTGTTGTTTGTGATTCCAGAGTACAACGGTCGTGTTCCCGGCGCATTTAAAAATGCATTGGACTACTTCCGCGCAGAATACAAGAAAAAGCCCATGGCCATTGCGACAGTGAGTGCCGGTCCTTTTGGGGGGGTAAACGCGTTGTATGATTTTCGCGATTGGGCGCATTATGTTGAAGGGATTTTAAGCCCGACAAAGCTTTTAGTGAGCAAAGCAGGAAGTTTGTTTAACGAGCAAGGCGATCCGGTAGAGGAGCATTTTAACCTCAACTACCCTAAGTTCCTCGATGATTTTATTTGGCTCACTGAAAAAATAGCGAAGTAAATGTCGGGCCAAGCGACGGCCCTAAATCTTTGCCGGAATTGGTTTGAGGACCAAGGCTGGAAACCCTTTTCATTTCAAATTCAAGCGTGGTCTGCCGCCTTAAACGGTGAGTGCGGCATTGTAAATGCACCCACAGGTAGCGGGAAGACCTATTCTTTATTGCTTCCGGCGATTGCGGCTGGTATGGCCCGTAGCGGGCGCGAAGCGGAAGGGGTGCAGCTGATTTGGATTACGCCGATCCGCGCTTTGGCGAAGGAGATCGAGCAGAGCGCCCGCAGAGCGATTGAAGGTATGGGTTCGAGCTGGGTAGTAGGAACCCGCACCGGCGACACCTCACAAAAAGTAAAGCAGGCACAGAAAACGAAACTACCTCAGGTTTTGATCACCACTCCGGAGAGTATTCATGTGATGTTATCAAACAAGGGCTATGCGAAGCTGTTTCGCAATTTAGACACGGTGGTTATTGACGAATGGCACGAGCTCATGGGGAGTAAGCGTGCCGTACAGTGCGAGCTTTTCCTTTCAAAATTCAGAAATTTACGCCCTGCTCTCAAAACGTGGGGCATCAGCGCGACCATAGGCAATATGGACGAAAGCATGGAGGTGCTGATGGGGGTGGACAGCACGGAATCGGCCCGATTAATAAAAGCGAATCTTAGAAAGTCCCTGGTCGTCGAACCCGTGCTTCCGGATGAAGTAGAAACCTTGCCTTGGGCGGGACACCTAGGTATACGCCTGATTGAAAAGGTGGTTCCACTTATTCATGAAAACCAAAGCACGCTTATTTTCACCAATACCCGAGCTCAAGCTGAGATTTGGTACCAAAAAATATTAGAGGTTGACCCTTCTTTGGCGGGCATTATTGCGATGCATCACAGCGCTATTTCTAAGGAGGTGCGCAATTGGGTAGAGGAAGCGCTGTACGACGGAAACTTGAAGGCCGTGGTATGTACCTCATCTCTAGATTTAGGGGTGGATTTTCGTCCGGTAGATTGTGTCGTTCAGATAGGTTCTCCAAAAGGAGTGAGTAGGTTTGTGCAACGCGCTGGTCGCTCAGGTCACCGCCCTGGTGCAACGAGTGTTATTCATTTTGTGCCTACACACAGCTTAGAGTTGCTCGAATGTGCTGCCTTACGCAAGGCCATAGATCAATATACGAATGAAGACCGCATTCCGTATTTGCGAAGTCTAGACGTGCTCATTCAGTACATGGTAACCTTGGCGGTAAGTGACGGATTTGAATCTGAGGCATTGTTATCAGAGGTTCGTTCGACGACCAGCTATTTTAGCATTTCAGATGAGGAATGGCATTGGTGTCTAGACTTTATTGTCCGGGGTGGTCAGAGTTTAGCGGCCTATGACGACTATCATAAGGTGGTAAAGGAAGACGGTGTGTATAAGGTCGTTTCTAGAAAGGTAGCTATGCGGCACAAGTTCAACATTGGAACGATCGTTAGCTCGATGATGGTGAAGGTAAAGCTGCAGAAAGGAAGTTTCCTGGGCCACGTGGAGGAGTATTTTATATCTAAATTAATGCCCGGAGACAGTTTTTGGTTTGCGGGGCGCTGTTTAGAATTGGTCCGATTCCGGGGCGTGGAAGCCACGGTTCGCCTATCGAAGGCAACTACCGGAGCAGTACCCAGCTACATGGGAGGTCGAATGCCACTGAGTGCGGAACTGGGTCAATTTTTACGCGAGAAACTAGAAGAGGCTGCGACATCCCAGACCTTTGAGGATCCAGAGTTGGCCTTAATACAACCCATTATCCGCCTACAAAAAGAGCGGAGTATGGTGCCAACGAATTCCCAATTCCTGATAGAATATTTAGAAGACAAAGAAGGGTATCATTTGTTTGTTTATCCTTTCGAAGGCCGTTTGGTTCATGAGGGAATGGCCTCTTTACTAGCTTACCGCCTAGGCCTTTTTGGTCCACAGACCTTTTCTATAGCGATGAACGACTACGGCTTCGAGCTTTTATCTGATCAGCCCATTCCTATACAAGATGCAATAGATAGCGATATATTTTCGTCGACCGCACTTCGTGAAGATTTAGTCAGCAGTC
>CATAQZ010000299.1 GCA_949487015.1 Flavobacteriales bacterium UBA4585 | reverse complement strand
TCGCGCTCATGATCACTCTCAAGAAGTTTGAGTACGCGCTCCGAAGCAACCATACCCATTTGTAAGGTGTTGAATCGGTCTGCAAGTTGACGAAGCGGACGGAATAACATACCGATAAAGATGATCATTGCGGTCAGCTCTCCTACCGTCACTGCACCGCCTTGTGCAGCATTCATACCTCCATACCATACCGCTAAACCTATGGAAATGGCACTGAGCACTTCGATGATAGGAAAGAACAATGCGTAATAATAGATGCTTTCAATATTCGCATCGCGGTGGCGGGCATTGATCGCACGAAATTTCTCAGACTCTTGCTGTTCACGACCGAAAGCCTGAACCACATTCATTCCACCTAGGTGTTCCTGGACGAAGGTGTTGAGATTAGATACTTCCGTGCGAACGCGTTGAAAGGCGCCCTTTATACCTCTCTGAAACCAACGTGTAGCTACAAATAAGACAGGTATAATGGATAAGCTAATTAGTACCAGAATGGGATTGAAATAAAAGAACATCGCAACGAGCATAATCACAATGCGGAATAGATCTCCAAAGATGACCAGTATTCCCTGTGAAAAAATTTGAGCAATGGTCTCAATATCCGAAACAACTCGAGTGACCAATTGGCCAATGGGCGTGCGGTCGTAAAATCCCAACTTGAAGGATTGCAATTTATCGTAAAGCTCAATCCGAATGTCTTTGATGATACTTTGCCCTAACCAGTTTGCGGCATACATAAAACCGAATTGGCCCAAACTTTCGAGAATAAGTAAAGAAACCAACCCTAAACTCAAATTCAATAAATATTCCCCGTCTAAAGCTAAGATAGCATCATCGATAATCATTTTCGTGATGATGGGACGAGCGGTTCCCAATGCGCCGAGTACCACCGTTAATACGACTGAACCCCAGAACAATCCACGATAAGGCCGGGCATATGCCATGACCTTAGTGAATAGTTTAAAATCAAACGCCTTCCCGCCTACTTTAGACATGCTAGAGGTTGTTATAAGTTACTTCTGTTAGGTATAAGCCTTGTGCAGGGGCACTTGTTCCCATCGCCCCTCTATTTTTTTGTGCGAATCGGGCGTTAAATTCAGCAACCGACCATTTGCCGTTACCCACCTCGTAAAGAGATCCCACAATAGCGCGAACCATGTTACGGAGGAATCGGTCTGCGGTAATGTGGAATGTTACTACCTCTCCTTCCATTACCCACTCTGCGCGCGTGACCTTACATATAGTGGTTTTGTTGTCGGACCCAGCTTTGCAAAAACTTGCGAAATCCGTTTCCGTAAGCAGCAATTTTGCGGCTTCATTCATTTTAACAAGATCAGGCAAACGCTCTACCATCCACGCGTTATTACGCCAAAAAGGCGATCCTGAGGCGCAAAGAATGTATTCATAACTACGTGCAGTCGCATCAAAACGCGCATGCCAATTAGGTTGTACTTCTCGTGCTTCGTAAATGCGAATGGCCGGATCGAGAAACCTATTGAGACGGTGAACCAATTGGTCCATATTCGCTATACCCTTTCCCGATTCTGGCACCCAATCAAAATGCACGAACATTTCTTTTGCATGCACCCCTGTATCTGTCCTACCGGCACCCATGGTCTGTATAGGCTGGCGTAAGAGCGTACTTAGGGCGTCATCAAGATCGCCCTGAACCGTCCGGTCCTTCGGTTGGATCTGCCAACCACAAAAGGGTGCGCCATCATAGGCCAATCTCAAGAGTGTACGCATTACATTTGAATAGAATTCACACAAAGGTACGCTTGTGACACTCAAAAGGACAAAAATCCTATTACTCTCTGATACGCACAGTCATATGGACGATCGAATCCTTGACTTTGCCGCTGGCGTGGATATGATATGGCACGCGGGAGACATCGGTAGTCATGAAGGAATGGATACGCTTGAAGCATTGGGTAAACCTTTAATTGCTGTGTACGGAAATATTGATGACCACACCATGCGAAGTCGCTATCCGCTGCATCAGAAGTTCGTGTTGAATGGCGTAAAGGTCTGGATTACGCACATCGGGGGTTATCCACCGCGCTATAACAACAGAACCCGCGAAGGTCTCAAGAAAGATAAACCAGATGTGTTTGTATGTGGACACAGTCATATTCTCAAAGTAGTTCATGATAAGAATATCGATTGCTTGCACATGAACCCCGGTGCAGCCGGAATCCACGGTTTTCATAAGATGCGTACGATGCTCCGGTTCGAATTGGTCCAAGAAGGGGACGAAAAAGGAAAAGTCACAAACCTTGAGGTCATAGAATTAGGAAAACGCGGCGAACTCCGTTAATTTTGTGCTTTAATAGCCTTGCAATGTCTACAGCTCTACATGCCATCACACCCGTTGACGGTCGGTATGCTTCGAAAACCGAAGCACTTTCTCAGTACTTTTCGGAATTCGCGCTGATCAAATATCGGGTTCGCGTTGAAATCGAATACTTTATCGCCTTGTGCGAAAGCGACTTACCTCAACTCACTGGTGTTGATCATAAGCATTTTGACGCCTTGCGTGCGATCTACAAGGACTTTAGTACGGAGGACGCACAGAAAATAAAGGATATTGAAAAGGTCACGAACCACGATGTAAAGGCGGTTGAATACTTTATTAAAGAAGCTTTTGAAGCGCTGGAGTTAAGCCAATTTCAAGAGTTTATCCACTTTGGACTTACTTCTCAAGACATCAACAACACGTCCGTTCCTTTATCCGTTAAAGAGGCACTGGAAGAGGTTATATGCCCTTCAATTGAAGCACTTATTGAAGCTATCGAGGCAAGTGCAAAGGCCTGGGAAGCCATTCCGCTCTTAGCGCGAACGCACGGGCAGCCGGCATCTCCTACGACTTTAGGCAAGGAGTTTAGTGTATTTACCTCACGTCTTCGCGGGCAACTCGCGCAACTGAAAGCCGTACCCCACAGCGCGAAGTTTGGAGGGGCAACGGGTAACTTTAATGCGCACACCGTGGCCTATCCAGGTCGTGATTGGCACAGTTGGGGAGATGCTTTTGTGAGCAACCACTTAGGATTGAAACGCAGCTACCCAACTACGCAGATTGAACACTACGACAATATTGCAGCACAATTCGATGCCTTGAAACGCATCGACAATATTTTCATTGACCTTTGCCGTGACGTTTGGACCTACGTAAGTATGGATTACTTCAAACAAAAAATCAAAGCCGGCGAAGTGGGATCCTCTGCGATGCCGCACAAAGTAAATCCGATTGATTTTGAAAATGCAGAAGGGAACCTAGGGCTTGCCAACGCACTTTTTGAGCACCTCGCCGGAAAACTACCGATATCGCGCTTGCAGCGCGACCTTACAGATTCTACTGTCTTGCGTAATGTAGGTGTTCCATTTGGTCACCTTTTGATCGCCATAGCTTCTATGAATAAGGGACTGGGCAAACTCCTAGTGAATGAGGGTAAAATCGCTGCAGATCTGGAAGCGAATTGGGCCGTAGTTGCGGAAGCCATCCAAAACATTCTGCGCAGAGAGGGCTATCCGAAGCCGTATGAAGCCCTCAAAGCTTTAACGCGTACAAATAGTGCTATAACTGCATCAAGCATCGCTGATTTCATTGACACATTAGCGGTAAACGATACTGTCAAAGCAGAGCTCAAGCAAATCACCCCGAGCAATTACATCGGTCAGGTTAGAAGCTAAACCTACGTCATGAAGAAAGTACTCATTACCCTGGCTTTTTTTGTTATCGGAGCAGTGTCTATTGGTCTCTATCAATATTTTAGAACTCCTGAAAAAGCGATGGAACAGAAGCCTTTTTTCGAAGGCAGTGCCGATGGATTTGCAGGAATACTGCTGGATTCGGAATGGGAAACCGGCACCGTAGTTCAACTGTCAGATACTATTCAAAGCGCGGAGCGCAAAAGCATCACCTTTCCTAACGGAATTATTGTAACAAAGGACACCTCTGACCATGTTGTGTGGCCCACCGAAGGTTACATT
>CATAQZ010000298.1 GCA_949487015.1 Flavobacteriales bacterium UBA4585 | reverse complement strand
GGAATGAGTTACCAGTCTAAACACAGCTTTGTGGTAAAAGACCCCAATGCCATTGGACTCCCGAAGCAGCATATTGCAGATGAATGCATCTTTGCCTTGAGTGATCTTTTTTATGTGTATCCCAACCGTTACAATCATTTTGTGCAATACTACCGCAATACGTATCAGCACGGTGGGGTATCTTTGGAGGAACTGATTATTCCTTATGCAGTCCTTACCTCTAAATAACGGCTTTCGCTTTTCGCAGGTTGAATTGAAAGACCTTCCGGAATTGGCCCAATTTATTTTGGCGCACAGGGAAAGTGCCGTTACCCTTTTAGAAGCCCCTATGGGCAGTGGTAAAACCACCTTGTGTAATGCTATCTTACAAGCTTGGGGCAGCGAGCAGGAAGGATCCTCGCCTACGTTTGCATTGATTGAGGAATACCATGGCGCGCAAGGAAAGTGCTATCATTTAGATGCCTATCGTATTGAAGATGAAGACGAAGCCTATGATATGGGCTTAGAAGAATATTTAGAAGAAGGTTGCCCCATGTGGATTGAATGGGGAGGAAATGTACGATCTTTATTACCGTACGAATTGGGTGTCGTTTACATCCGTGCGGAAAGCGAAGCGTACAGAACGGTTGAGTTTTACCCCCGACTTGCTGTGAACGAAATACAATGGAACCATGAGTGAGTACATTAGTTGGTCAGAGACGGCTTGGGAAACCCAGGAGGAACGTTTGGCGGTAGATGCCAAAAGCGCACAATTGCAAATAGGCTTGCCTAAGGAGCACGCCATGAATGAGCACCGGTTGTTACTCACCCCGGAGAGTGTGCAGATATTAGTTGCCCAGGGTCATGAAATAGTGGTTGAGACAGGTGCGGGAACCCTCGCTGGTTTTCCGGATGCACTTTATGCAAACGCAGGTGCCACAGTAGCTTTAGGTCCTGAAGAGGTGTTTCAATGTGCAATTATCGCAAAAGTTGCACCACCCACGGTAGCTGAAATTTCAATGATGCGAGGCGGTCAAACCTTGATCAGTGCACTACAACTGCGCACGCGAAATAGAGCGTATTTTAAGTCGCTTGCCGATAAGAAAATTACGGCTTTGGCACTGGAAGAAGTGCGCAATTCGGAAGATCAGAGTGCACTTAGAATGGCCATGAGTGAAATTGCGGGTCAAATGGCCGCGCGCGTAGGCGCTAGCCTACTCGCGGACGGCGCCCATGGCTCCCGTAAAGGAAAATTAATGGGTCCTATACCCGGTGTTGCACCCGCCAGAGTGGTGGTGTTGGGCGCCGGCGTCGCCGGCCTATCGGCCGTGCGCGCGGCCCACGGCATGGGTTCCCAGGTAGTTTTAATGGACAGCAATATCAATCGTCTTCGTGCAGCACAAGAACTAAATCCGGCTTTGATCACAGAGGTGATTCAGGAATTGGTGGTGGCAAAAAGATTGAAAAAAGCGGACCTTGTCATTGGAGCTTTGCATCCAGTGAATGGACGCACACCAGTAGTGGTATCAGAAGATGCCATTGCAGCGATGGAGCCGAACAGTGTGATTATAGACATCAGCATTGACAGTGGTGGTTGTTTTGAATCTTCGGAACTTACCTCTCACGAAAATCCAACGTACGAAAGGCACGGGGTGATTCATTACTGCATTCCTAATATGGCCAGTGCAGTTGGACATACAGCTACTATAGCCTTGAGTAATTTTGTAGCACCTATGTTATCGACGTTATCAGAACTGGGCGGTGTAGAAGATTGCTTGCATTACGATCTCAACATGCGTGCGGGATTGTATTTGTACAAAGGCTTGTTGACAAAACGCCATCTTGGAGAGCATTTTGACTTGCCTTTCTCAAACGACGCCCTGTTATTTGGCAACCTTTAATTGATCTAAACTCCCCGAACCCGACATGGCCTTTCTTAAGCGATTACTTTTTTACATTTTAGGAATAGGATTAGGCACTTTGATCGTTATAGCCTTCTTTGGTGAGCGCGATTTCGATTATGCATACGGTCCCAATGCCCGGGTTCGCAAAACTTTCAGAACAAAAGCAGTAGATTCAACTCAAATGAATTGGCCAGATTTGAACCTCGCAAAAGACAGCGCGTATTTTCATGCGGTGGTGGAAGGTCGTGTAAAATTTGGGGAAAGCGAGCCGCGTAAAGAGCCTTGCGGGAGCTATACCCTGTATTTTTCATGGCAATCGTATCCCTATAAAATGGTTTTAGAGAACTGTCCGGATACGGTTCACATTATGGAACTTAATCGAGTAAAGGACTAACCGTTTTTTCTACGGTCCAGTTCCTTCGTAATCAATCCCAATTCACGTCCTGTCTGTCCTTCAACCGAAGTATTCTCTTCAGCGCGTCGAAACAAATACGGCAGCACATCTTTTACAGGGCCAAAGGGCAAGTATTTCGCTACGTTCAATCCTGAATTTGCTGCATTAAATGAAATGTGATCACTCATCCCAAAGAGTTGAGCGACATAGACCTTTCGAGAGTCTAAAGCGATGCCGTGTTTTTTCATCAGTGTTGCAGCAAGTGCAACGCTATCTTCATTATGTGTTCCTACGACCACAGCCATATGACTAATATGAGAAAGTATCAATTCTAATGCTGCATTGTAGTCGCGGTCAGTCGCTGCTTTGTTCGGTTGGATTGGATCCTCATAGCCTTTTGCTGCCGCTCTTTTGCGTTCTTTTTCCATGTAGGCACCGCGCACAATTTTTACTCCATAGATAAAGCCTTCTGCTGTAGCACGGGAAAGTGCCATTTTTAATTGGTCTAAACGGTCGTGACGGTAGAGCTGCGCGGTATTGTAAACGATAGGTGTTTCCTTATTGTAACGTGCCATGAAGCCAAAAGCAAGTTCATCCACTGCGGGCTGAATCCAACTTTCCTCCGCGTCGATCATGACAGGTACATCCAATGTATGGGCCAATTCAAAAATCTCGTCCCATCGTCCCAAAACGCGAGCCCAAGCTTCCGATTCTCTTTTGCTCAATTCTTTTCCAAGTGCTACTTTTTCATACCACTCGATGGCACCTACCCCCGTAGGTTTAAAAACCCCAAAGGGCACACCAGGATTATTCTGCGAAAATCGTATGGTCTCTAACGTAGTTTCTAGAGTACGGTCAAAATCGGCTTCTTCCGCTTTTCCTTCTACGCTGTAATCTAAGATGGCTTGCACTTTTCCTTCAGCCAACCGATCTATTTGTGGCTGACATTCATCCACACTTTCGCCTCCACAGAACTGTCTAAATACAGTTGCTTTCACGATTCCTTT
>CATAQZ010000297.1 GCA_949487015.1 Flavobacteriales bacterium UBA4585 | reverse complement strand
AGCTGAACTCCACGTCATTGAAAGAAAACAAGGCCTATCTTTAACGTATACACTAGAGGTAGTGCAAAGTAAATATGAAGAAATAAAAGACCAATTTGAAAAGAATCATCACATTACTCTTCTTCCTAGCAGTTAATGCAACTTTTAGTCAAGAGCTTACCACGCAGTCGTTTTTTAAAACGACAACGCCAAACGCGACTTATGAACGTTTCCATTACCTCTTAGACGGACATTTACTCTTAGAAGAACAATTTTTGGAGGTACGAGATGCATCTGGTGATGTCTTGAAATCCCAATCCACTTTGGATCTTACAAAACGCACGAGACTTCCTGTTGAAGTCTCATCTTCTTTAATTTTTCATGAAGATAAGTGGGTATCCGTTTCACCGGATACACTCTTGGATGGATCGATCCATGTAATAAGATACTTTACTCTAGATGGTACGCTACTGCTCGAGCGCGACCTAACCGTTCATTTTAATGATACTACAGTTCCAGTAAGAGTTTTTAGTCCGGATCCGCTCACCCCCTACAATCTATCGTACGGAGGCATTTATAAAGATCTTAACGATGCGAATGGTACTGTATTAGACTCATTAAGCATTATTGACACGCTAACGGTAGATCAGATTGCTGACACCACCTTTCTTCGTAATGAGTATATAGAAATTGTGGATTTTGATGCCCCTTATATTTTACCCAGTACCTCACCACAAGATTGGACCGGTGGTAGAACGGCTCCTGAATTTGAACAAGTAATGTGCGTATACCATGTTTCAGCACTCTCGAGATACCTAAACACCTTAGGGTATGGCGCAATCATGACTTATACTATCCAAGCAGATGCACAAGCATTAAATGGGCAAGACAACAGCATGTTTAATTACGGCTATTCCCCTCCCCGCCTGTATTTCGGTGAAGGCGGTGTTGATGATGCCGAAGATGCGGATGTCATTATTCATGAATTTGGTCATGCCATATCCCACGGGGCAGCACCAGGGACTAATTTTGGTATGGAGCGAAGAACTTTTGACGAGGCCTTCGGGGATTATTTGGCAGAACGACACGGCAGACGTTCAGGAGTATCCAGTACAAGAGTTTTTGATTGGGACGGCAATAATGAATTTTGGAACGGTAGAAGCATCTCCTACGATGGTATTAAGAATTACAATCAGCTCATTTTTAACTCCATCTATCAGCACACAGATATTATGTCTAGCGCGATGTTAGAATTCAGTGCGAATCCTAACGTAGGTGGAAGCGTCGCAGATAAAATTATTTTGGAAGGTGTTCACTCTATAATGCCGAATCAAACACTTAGGCAAATAGCGCAAAACTTCCTTTGGGCCGATTCTTTGCTATACAATGGAGCGCACTACAACGCCCTTACAAGTGCTTTTGGTGCACCGAAGAATATTCTCGTCGCCACGGAGTTGAACGAATCTGCAACTTATACAGTACAGGAACATGTTGCGGATACTGAATTTGGAAGAGTTTTAAAAACGGTTGAAGGTAAACCTGCCAGGATACGCTGTTATAATTGGACTGGACAACTCTTATGGTCAAAGGCTTCCACAGGATTCTTAATCCTTCCAGAAGGCACATCAGGAATTTTAGAAATTCAGTACGAGACTAGCGAACGCGTCTTGATTAAGACAAATTAGTAAATAAGCGAGCCAATTCTTCCGGACAACTCTTCGGTTTAAAAGTGATTTTATCTACAAAAACGAGTACTACTTTACCTGAAACTAAAGTCTTACCATTCATGTCTCTAAGGATGTGGTAAAATGATATCTTCCTTGTGGGTAGTTCGTGCATGGATGTCTCTAATTGGACTTCTTCGTCGTATTTTGCACCTCTTTTAAAATCGATACTCATGTGAACCACAGGTAGCATCGTTCCGTTTGCTTCAAGCTGTGCATACGAAACTCCTAATTTTCGTAATAATTCAACGCGACCAACTTCAAAATAAGCAGCATAATTTCCGTAATACACAACGCCCATCTGATCCGTTTCAGAATACCTTGGTCGAAACGTATGCGTGTCTTTAATATCTACATGTTTCATAGTCACTAATTTAGATTGCCTAAGTTTGTTAATCCATCGTAAACTAATCGCAACATTGAGATTTTTGAACAATTAGGAAGATGCGTGGTAATTTATACTCAATATTTTTGGGCATTTATACTAAACACTGATAATCAAGGGTTTACGCAACCCCTTAAGCAAAACTTTTTATTAACACAATAGCAAATAAATTTTTTTCAATCAGAATTTATGAACACATTTGCTATGCAGTCAACAAGATGATTACACTCTTCGATTGCCGCCCGAAAAGTTTACTAATACACACAACACTATCCCGAGTTTGAACAGTCTTGGGATAAGAGAATTTTTGACCATGGAGAAAAGCGTTAATGATGTCTGGAATGAAGCCTTGCAATTTATTCAAGACAACGTTGATGACCAGTGCTACAGCACCTGGTTTGAACCTATAAAACCAGTAAAACTTCAAACAAACATTATCACTGTTCAGGTACCTTCAAAGTTCTTTTACGAATATCTCGAAGAGCACTACATCCAACTGTTGAAAGCTGCCATTACCAAATCACTAAGTCAAGATGCAAAATTAGTATACAGCATCGTGCTTGAAAACGCCTATGGTAACGCTCAAGCTCCAACAATGAAGTTACCTAGTAGCGGTCGTAAAAAACACCCTCGTCAAAGCGTTAACATGCCGATGAAGATTGGGAACGAGAAGGAAATTAAAAATCCGTTCGTTATTCCCGGTTTGCAGAAACTAAATATTGATTCCCAATTAAATCCGAACTACAGTTTTGAAAACTTTATCGAAGGGGATTGCAATAGACTGGCTCGGTCTGCTGGCTACGCAGTAAGTAAGAATCCAGGTGGTACCTCATTTAATCCTCTCATGCTATACGGAGGAGTAGGTTTGGGAAAAACGCATCTAGCGCATGCCATAGGTGTGGAAATTAAAGACAACTACCCAGAGAAAACAGTACTCTATGTGAGTGCCGAAAAATTCACGCAGCAGTTCATAGATAGTATTCGGAATAATACTAAAAATGATTTCGTCCATTTCTACCAAATGATTGACGTTCTAGTCATTGATGACGTACAAAGCTTTTCAGGTAAAGAGAAGACGCAAGATGTATTCTTTGAAATCTTTAACCACCTCCATCAAAATGGCAAGCAGATCATTTTAACATCGGATCGTGCACCAGTAGAGCTACAGGGAATGGAACAACGTCTTTTAAGTCGCTTTAAGTGGGGATTAAGTGCAGACCTTCAAAAACCTGGTCTTGAGACGCGTGTTGCCATCCTAGGCAAGAAGCTCTACAATGACGGCATTGAGATTGAACAAGACATTATTGAATACATCGCTTATTCTATCAACTCTAACATCAGAGAACTCGAAGGTGCACTAATTAGCATACTTGCTCAAAGCAGCTTGAATAAGAAGCAGATTACCATGGAGTTGGTTAAATCGATGGTAGATAAATTCGTAAAAAGCACAACTCGCGAGATTTCAATCGACTTTATTCAGAAGGTGGTTTGCGATTATTTCGATATGCCGCTGGAATTACTTAAATCTAAGACGCGTAAACGTGAGATAGTGCAAGCGAGACAGCTCAGCATGTATTTCTCAAAACAACTTACTAAAAACAGTCTTGCCAGCATTGGTCAGCAATGTGGCAATAAAGACCACGCCACTGTACTTCATGCGTGTAGAACTGTGAATAATTTGAAAGAAACAGATAAACGTTTCCGTACGTATGTTGACGATTTACAAAAACGTCTTACTCTCGCATAAAAAAACAGTTTAACGAATGTTTTAGAGTCAGTATCTTAGGGTACTGACTTTTTTATTTATGAAAATTCTCATGGTTTGTTTGGGCAATATATGCCGCTCCCCCCTCGCCCAAGGCATAATGGAAAAACATGCACCTGAGCAATGGCATATAGATTCGGCGGGTACATCTGGTTGGCATGCTTCTGAACGTCCAGACACAAGAAGTATTTTGATCGCTAAAGAACGTGACATTAGTATTGAACAGCAACGTTCGCGACAAGTGACCACAGAAGATTTTGAAACCTTTGATATTATTTTTGCCATGGACAGTTCGAATTTTTCGAATCTCATTCAATTGGCACCTAATGAATCGGTAAAAAATAAAGTCCGTTTAATTTTAAACGAGTCTTATCCGGGTGAAAATCGCCAAGTGCCCGATCCCTACACGGGCGGGCAAGAAGGCTTTTCCCATGTTTACGAGCTTCTCGAAGAAGCAATTCAATCTTTTTTAAAAACGCACTAATGGCTGCTATTTACTTATTGCCCAATACTTTAGGACAAGATAATTTTGACAGCATTATACCAAAAGATGTGGTCAACATCATAGATAGTCTTACGTACTTCATTGTTGAAAATGAGAAAACAGCTCGTGCGTATATCAAACATTTACTTCCTGATAAAAATCAGCGTGAATTAAGACTAGAAATTCTCGATAAGCAGACGGATCCCTTAGATCTCCCTGGATTTTTAGATCCTATTAAAAACGGGCATTCAATTGGGATTCTTTCGGAGGCGGGTGTGCCTTGTGTTGCAGACCCTGGCGCTACAATTGTCAGTATAGCGCATCGTAAGGGTATTGAGGTTCGTCCATGTGTAGGTCCATCATCGATCTTATTGGCTTTAATGGCTAGTGGATTTAATGGTCAACAATTTGCCTTTAGAGGCTACTTACCGCACGATCGACCCATTCGTAAGCGAGTGTATCAAGCCATGCAAAAAGACATACGAGACGGGATTACGCAGATATTCATGGAAACACCGTACCGAAACGGGAAACTATTGGAGGAGTTGATAAATACCTTACATCCAGAAACCAAGCTTTGTATTGCTGTAGATATTACTTTAGATAGTGAGTATATTAAAACTCAAACTGTGGCACAATGGAGTTTAGAGCTTCCTGATCTTCACAAACGCCCAGCCATCTTTCTTATAGACTAAGTCGATATGACTACCAACGAGGATAAGGAACATAAACTAGTTGAAAGTGTATTCAACGACCTGTTAAACAGTATTGAATACAAAACAGATGACGCGGATCAAAAGTTGATTAAGCGTGCATTCTCATTGGCTAAAGATGCTCATAAAGGAGTACATCGTAAGAGCGGTGAACCTTACATAACGCATCCCATTTCCGTTGCACAGATTGTAGCTACCGAAATTGGCCTAGGACCTACAAGTATAGCCACCGCACTAATGCACGATGTAGTAGAAGATTCGGACTATACACTCGTGGATATTGAAGGTATGTTTAGTCCCAGTATTGCAAGACTTATTGACGGCCTCACTAAAATCTCAGGCGTAGTCAGTATGGAAAGTAGTATGCAGCTCGAGAATTACAGAAAAATGTTGCTTACAATATCTGATGATGTTCGGGTAATATTAATTAAGCTAGCGGACCGACTACATAACATGCGTACAATGTCGGGTATGCCCGCTCATAAGCAACTGAAAATAGCATCGGAAACACTATTTATTTACGCACCACTCGCACATCGTTTAGGATTATTTAGCATTAAGACTGAATTAGAGGACATTTCTCTAAAGTACACGGAGCCTGAAATCTTTGAGGACATCAATAATCGAATGGAAAGTTTACAACGTGAAGATTTTTCCTATCTGAACAAATTCGAAAGCAAGGTTTATGAAGAACTTTCTCAAGCAAATCTAAAGTTCGAAATAAAGAAGCGAACAAAGAGTATCTATTCCATTCGACGTAAAATGAAAAATCAGAACGTCAGCTTTGAACAGGTGTATGATAAATATGCGATTCGCATCATTTTAGAAGCGGATAAAGAGAAAGAAAAAGCCACGTGTTGGCAGGCCTACTCTATTGTAACTGAGAATTTCAGCCCCAACCCTGCCCGTTTACGCGACTGGATAAGTTCTCCAAAGAGTAACGGTTATGAATCCCTGCACACCACAGTAATGGGGCCAGATGGACACTGGGTCGAAGTACAGATCAGGACGAAGCGTATGGATGATATTGCAGAGAACGGCTTCGCTGCACATTGGAAATACAAAGAAGATAGCTCAGGTAGTAACCAATTGGACCGTTGGCTCCTCCGCATACGAGAATTTCTCGATGATCCTGAGAACGACAGCGAGGACTTCATCGACAACTTTAAGATGAACCTCTTTTCATCTGAAATATTCGTTTTTACGCCGAAAGGCGAAATGCTTACTCTTCCAAAAGGAGCGACTGCATTAGATTTTGCTTTCGATATTCATACAGAGGTAGGTGCACATTGTTTGGGTACAAAGGTTAACGGGAAACTCATTCCTTTGAGTACCCCTCTTAAATCAGGCGACCAAATAGAGGTTTTGACTTCTGTAAAGCAAGAGCCCAAAGAAGATTGGTTAAGTTTTGTAAAAACCGGGAAGGCGAAGCAACGGATTAAGCAAAGTTTGAAGAAAGAAAAGCAGCTGATCACTGGTCAGGGCCAATTCATTTTAGAACGTAAATTGAAAGTTCTCAAGCTCAAGGCAACGCATAGTAACATTCATAAATTGGTCAATTTCTTCGGATTAAAGAATCCCGAAGAGTTATATTATAAAGTCGGTCTTGGTGTTATCGATAATGGCAAACTGCGTGAATATGCCAGGGAAACTTCAGGACTCGTCAACTATTTCAAGCAACGCATAGTAAAGAGCAACTATGCGAAGACAAAACTGGGTAATAAAAACGCGAAGCCTACACCTGACCATTTAATGCTTGTCTTTGATACAGATGAGCATGAAATGGATTACACCCTTGCAAAATGTTGCAATCCATTGCCTGGGGATAGAGTTTTTGGTTTTGTAACCACTGCAGATGGACTAAAAGTGCATAGAGATGATTGTCCTAATGCTGTTTTACTGCAAAGTAGATTTGCAAATAGAACATT
>CATAQZ010000296.1 GCA_949487015.1 Flavobacteriales bacterium UBA4585 | reverse complement strand
TGTTCTTGCTTTTTTTATTGCCCAATGGTTCGATTGGAGAACGTGCTATTTCATCGGCGGAGGCTTGGGAATACTGCTGCTTTTTATTCGATTGAGCGTTTTTGAGAGCGGGCTATACAAATCATTAGCCTCTGATTCAACCGTATCAAAAGGGAATTTCCTTATGTTATTTGCGACGAAGGAACGTTTTATGCGTTACCTGAGGAGCATATTAATTGGGTTGCCGACTTGGTTCGTTGTAGGTATTCTCATTTCCTTTTCTCCCGAATTCGCACGCCAGTTAGGTATTACTGATACCATTGACCCTGGTATTGGAATAATGGTCAGCTACAGCGCCATAGCGGTAGGAGATGTTGCGATCGGACTCTTGTCACAAAGATTGAAATCACGGAAGCAGGCCATGCATGTATTTTATGCCATCACTATGGTAGGTATGTTGGTTTTTTTCACGGCCTCCTCAGCATTGCAATTATATATCTCTACGGGCATCATGGGCTTTGGAACGGGTTTCTGGGCTGTGTTTGTCACCATCGGTGCAGAAAACTTTGGAACCAATTTAAGAGCCACAGCCGCCACATCCATCCCGAACATGGTAAGAGGATCACTCAACGGGATTACGGCGCTCTTTTTAGCCCTTAATACGAAATTTACGTATGTAGGCGCAGGCATCTTCACAGCTGTTATCGTGATGCTCGTTACCTACTGGGCCATTTCTGGTCTTCAAGAAACCTTTGGGAGGGATTTGGACTTTTACGAGGAATAAAAAAGCCCTCTGAAGTTTTCACTTCAAAGGGCTTCCTGTAGCGAGAGGGGGGCACGATCCCCCGACCTCCGGGTTATGAATCCGACGCTCTAACCAGCTGAGCTACCTCGCCATTGAATGGGGTGCAAATATAATGCGCCTAATGAAATAGGAAAGTGATTTTTTGAATAATATCAACACCCTTCCTTATGAACCTTTACCTATCGCTATTGTTAGCTTAGAAATAACACAAATCGTATGGACACCCTCATTTATCTACTTACTGCAGGACTATTAGGAAGCATTGTTATCTCCTTTCGCATAATGCATCACCTTGCCAAAGAGATTGCCGACTTGAAGAAAAAGTTAGAAGCATAAAAAAAGCGGGCAATGCCCGCTTTTTTTTATCTCGTAAGAATTAAATCATAATTCCAATAGAAGCTATTACCTGAGTTTGGATCATAATCCTGATAATCGTAATTCAAATGCATACTGTCTTCGGCCTCATTAATATACCACTCTAAACAGGGTGCCCAATTCATATAAAATTCGTCGGTAGTCCAGCTGTACCCCCACTGTTGATACATGTGGTCGCTCAACATGGAAACATCGAAGGTTGCACTTCCGTGCTTCGATAAAGTTAAGGTACCTGAATGATCTTCATTCGCAGCACTAAGCTGTCCTACCGCATCGTGCGATCGATTCAACGCTACATTCCACGGAGCTTTATAAAAACGTTCTGTGTTCGTCTCCGTAGTAGTTTGCGTTTCGCAAGAAGCAAACAAGACGATTAATGGTAAAAGCAATAAAGATTTTCTCATTTTCTAAGTTTTTGCAGCAATTCATCTAACAATAATCGGGCCGATATTACCAATTTATAGCGATAGAAGGCCCAACAACTCCAAAATTTTGGCCTATTCCCATCTGAGTGCGATACTTTCGTTTTTTCTTCAATGTATCAGATGTACTTCGGCGCTCATGGTAATTTTCATAAACCACCTTACCTATGAACTCCCCTATTACCGCTCCAGCGACTAATTCACTAACCCAATGGTTGTGTCCTCGTATGTCGTATAAGAGCGCAGTAGTAGCCAACCCGTAAGGAATCCACTTATTATCAAAAACCCTAGCATTTACACTTGCAAAAGCGAAAAACATAGTCGCATGGTAGGAAGGGAAACCTGTGCCATACGCATCGGAATGAAGATAGGGCACATGAAAGTTAAAAAAGTCTAAAGGACTATGTACAAAGGGATATTGACTGTCCCTGTCCGTTTGACTATAATCTCCTAACGGTCGAGCAGGACGATGTCGAGCTACTAAAGTCTTAAGAAGGACATGACTTACAACATACGATTCAACAACAGCCTTAACTGTTAGGATTCCGGCTTCTTGCATTTTTTCGTGTCCAGTAAGTACACCTGCTGCATACATGGCTGTTACACCTGTGTACATCCATCCGTCTACTCCACCTCCCCATCTACCCAAAACGGGTACATTGGGATACAAACTTGGGAAAGAAACTACCGAACGAATATGAACATCCAACGGCTCTATTTGCTCCTGGAAAAACTTCGTGGTCTGGTAATCCGTAACAATCATGGCAAACAGTTTCACACCATTTGCAGATAGATTTGGATTCTTCAGTGGCCGATTAATAATCGCCTTCGCATCGTCATCTATGGTCAACAAAGCATTTCGAACTATACCGACGCGAGTTTCTTTGACCGTTCTATCTATTTCAAAATCAAGCTGGGCCACCATAGGTAGCGAAAAGAAAAGCGCTGCAACCAATAAGGCGCAGCGCTTCATAATACTCTTGTACATATTACTAAGGCTATTGGTTCCTTCGAAGATAATTACTCCCAAGTAAACAACGGGCGGTCCTGCATCATTTTTACGACTGCATCTCCGACCTCCTTAATGTGCGTATCTGAATCAATATTTGTCACCACACGGTCAATAAAGTCT
>CATAQZ010000295.1 GCA_949487015.1 Flavobacteriales bacterium UBA4585 | reverse complement strand
GAAGGCGGCGCGGGAAGACACGCTTTTGAAGGTTGCGGTGAGATTTGGACGGAATTGGACCACAAGCCAGATCATTTGTTGATTGCAAGTGGAACGGCAACTACGGTTTTGGGAATTCTATCGGCCATGCCGGAAGGTTCAACGACTAAAGTTCACGTCATTAGCGCGGTCAAAGGGGCTAAAAAGGAGCAGGCGAGGGTAGCAGCATGTGCCCAGCAAAAATCCATTGATTTGCATTGGGAAGATGAAGTGCATTTTGGTGGATTTGGAAAAATACCGGAGCAATTAATCGCACAGAAAGCGGCCTTTGAAAGCAAGCACGGATTTGCGATCGATGCGGTATACAACGCAAAAGTATGGGCCTATATTCAACGCACTTCATTTGAAGGAAGCGTGCTTTGGATCAATACTGGCGGCGTGTTTACACCGTAGTTTCTAGCAAATCCAATACCAACTGTTCTACCTCATCACTGTCCCAACGTTCCTCAATATTTTCGGTAGCAAGCACTTTCGCCATGATGCGGTCGTGGCGTTCTCCTTCAGCCATGGCATCGTGGTAAGGGATGTTGGTGAATTTGACTAAAGTGTACAACGGGGTCCATTTATCCGGGTGGTTTTTCTGCACCTTTTGCTCAATACGCTTGCGTAACTGAAATTCAGGATCTGCGACTAAATCGCGCATTTCGATGAAATTACGCAGACTTAAATCCACCAATGCATTTCCAGCTGGAACGCGCATTTCTGTGTAGCGCTCCAAGACCGTCGGAAGGTTTTCATGACCCCATTCATCGAGCAATTCACAAAAAACTCGGGCATCTTCCAAAGAGCCGTTCATTCCTTCTCCATAGAAGGGAACAGTGGCGTGTGCGGCATCTCCAATAAGTGCGGTTTTACTACCCCAGTGGTAGGGTTTACAGCGGATAATGGCAAGGGCTGAAGTGGGATTGTTCTCCCATTGTTCTTCTAAATTAGGTATGAGCGGAATGGCATTTTTAAAATACTTTTCGAAGTAGCGTAGACCGTCCTTACCTGTTTTTAATTGGTCCAGGCCGTATGCTCCGGTAAAGGGCGCGAAGACCGTACCCGTAAACCCGTTGTCCGTATTCGCTAATCCCATAAGCATGAATTCTCGGCGCGGCCAGATGTGTAATGCATCCAGATTCAACTGCGGACTCCCGTCCACTGCGGCAGGAATGTGCACTTCTTTGTATCCGCTGTCGATGTACTCTTGTGTAAAGTTGAATCGGGGTTGCTTCATCATTACTCCACGAACCGCAGATCCGGTTCCGTCTGCTCCGATAATTAGGTCGGCACGTTCCTTGACCGTTTCGCCTTTGTAGTCAAAGGTTACTTCTCCGAGCTCAAAGTCAATGTGGGTACAGAAATGTTCGAATTGGACGGATATGGCTGGATTTTTCTCTGCCAATTCGACCAACGTTTGGTTCAGTTCGGAGCGACTAATGCTGTGAATGGCTTTCCCTTCAATGCTGTAGGGGAAATAACTCTGGTTGCCTTCCAGATCGTGAATTTGCCGCCCGTAGGCAGGAACAGTAATCTTGCGAATTTCAGCTTCAATCCCCGCGTATTTAAAGGCGGTCCAACCGCGATCACTGACCACGAGGTTGATCGAGCGGCCGCTTCCGTAAACCGATTTGCGTGGGTCGGGTCGTTTCTCGAACACCTGAACGGCGTATCCTTTTTGGCCTAATGTGTACGCCATATAGGATCCGGCCAATCCGGCACCTACGACAATTGCCTTTTTCATGCGCCCTGCTCGTTTAAGTAGTTGAGTAAAATGATACCGAAGGCTCGAACATCTTCGAAGCTGTTGTACAAAGGAACGGGTGCCATTCGGATGACATTGGGTTCGCGCCAATCGGCGATCACGCCTTGCTCCATGAGGTAATCAAAGAGTGGGCGACCGTAGCCGTGCACTAATAGTGAGATTTGCGCACCGCGCTCCTCTGTTGGTGTGATGATTTCAAAAGCACTGCCAGAGACGCGGGCGACTTCTTCGAGCACTTCTTGAAGATAGGCAGTCAACGTTCTGCTTTTCGCACGAAGGTTCTCTACGCCCGCACGGTCGAACAAATCTAAACTTGCGCGCAACGGTGCCATCGCCATTACAGGAGCATTGGACAATTGCCACGCTTCAGCAGTTGGGATAGGTACAAAAGTTTCAGGCATCTCGAAACGGGTCGCTTTATCGTGACCCCACCAACCTTCAAATCGCGGGATATTCGG
>CATAQZ010000294.1 GCA_949487015.1 Flavobacteriales bacterium UBA4585 | reverse complement strand
GCTGGTGACCTGCGAAAGCTGAGCGCCTTCTATGCCGCTAAACCGGCGCAGGAACTTGAAGAAATAAAAAGCATTGACTTGCGATATAAAAACCAAGTAGTAAGCAAAACGAGATGACACAGAACGCCCCTTTAGCAGTAGGTCTGGACATCGGAACCACTAAAATTGTAGCCGTAGTGGGCCGATTAAACGAGCACCGTAAGATTGAAGTCTTGGGTATTGGAAAAAGCAAAAGCCTCGGTGTCCAACGCGGGGTGGTAGCGAATATTACACTCACCATTGAAAGCATTCAGGCCGCCGTAAAAATGGCTGAAGAGAATTCTGGCCTGAAAATTACCGAGGTCATGGTAGGTATTGCCGGACAACACATCCGTTCCATGCAGCATTCCGACTACATCATGCGCGAAGATGCAGAAGCCATTATCAATGTGGAGGATCTCGCTTCCTTGCAAAAAAACGTGCACAACCTAGTGATGATGCCTGGGGAGCAAATCTTACACGCGCTGCCGCAAGAATACAAGGTGGATGGCGATGCCAACATCGTGAATCCACAGGGAATGTACGGATCGCGATTGGAAGCAAATTTTCACATCGTCGTTGGCCAAATTGCTTCTATTAAAAATATCGCCCGTTGTGTAGAGCAGAGCGAGCTCAAAGTAGGAGACATCACGCTAGAGCCACTTGCTTCAGCCGCTGCAGTTCTTGCAGAAGAAGAAAAAGACGCAGGTGTAGTCCTCGTTGATATCGGTGGTGGTACTACAGATATTGCCATTTTTAAAGACCAAATCATTCGCCATACCGCAGTTATACCTTTTGGTGGCAAAGTCATTACGGAAGACATCAAAGAAGGTTGCGAAATTATCGAGAAACAAGCCGAAACGTTGAAAGTAAAGTTTGGCTCTGCATGGCCTGGGGAGAATAAAGACAATGAGATTGTCAGTATTCCTGGACTACGAGGAAGGCCACCAAAGGAAATCAGCCTAAAAACATTGTCGAAGATTATCAATGCACGCGTTCGTGAAATCATGGAAAGCGTCATTGCAGAAATCCGCAATTACCAGCAAAACGATCCTCGTAAGCGACTTATCGGTGGTATTGTACTCACTGGGGGAGGTTCGCAGTTGAAGCACATGAGCCAATTAGTCGAATACCTGACGGGCATGCCAACTCGCATTGGTTACCCGAACGAGCATTTAGCAAGTGGTTACGTCAAGGAATTGGCCTCACCTGTTTATGCAACTTCCATTGGTTTATTAAGTATGGCGCTAGAATCGCAAGACCATCCTATGGCATACGACCCTAGAGAAACCGAGCAGCCAATCGCTCTTGAAACTCCTGAGAAAAAAGAAGAAGAACCCATCGAAGAAGTTGAAGGTGCACCTGACCAAACGGGCAGTACACAAGCTGCGCCTCGTAAAGATCCTTTCTGGAAGGGCTTTATGAACAACCTCAAAGAATGGCTAGAAAACGACGAAGACATAGAATAACCGAACAACCATGATAGAAGACGGAATTCAATTCAACCTTCCTAAAAACAGAAGCTCAGTCATCAAGGTAATTGGTGTCGGAGGTGGAGGTTCCAACGCAGTCAATCACATGAAGAATGTGGGCGTGAACGGCGTGGACTTCATTATCTGTAACACAGATGCGCAGGCACTTTACCACAGTCCTGTCGCAAATAAGGTCCAATTAGGCGCTTCACTTACGGAAGGGCTTGGCGCTGGAGCAGATCCTGAGATAGGTCGCAGTGCAGCGGAAGAAAGTATTCAAGAGATTCAGAACATTCTTGAAACTGGAACTAAAATGTGTTTCATCACGGCCGGAATGGGCGGTGGTACAGGTACAGGAGCGGCACCCATCATTGCCAAAGCCGCGCGTGAAATGGGTATACTCACTGTAGGTATTGTAACCGTGCCTTTCTCTTTCGAAGGGAAAATGAGAGCGGATCAGGCAGATGAAGGCATCAAAGCGATGCGTGATGCTGTGGATAGCCTCATTGTCATCAACAACGATAAACTGCGTCAGGTCTATGGTGACTTAGGATTTAGAAATGCATTTAGCAAAGCTGATGAGGTTTTAGCTGGAGCAGCGAAAGGCATTGCCGAAGTCATCACGAACCACTATACGCAGAACATTGACCTACGCGATGCCAAAACCGTCCTTGAAAATAGCGGGTCCGCTTTGTTTGGAACTGGCGAAGGGGAAGGTCCTGGACGCGCCGCAGCAGCCGTAGGTGCAGCATTAGACTCACCACTACTAAATGACAACCACATTAAAGGCGCTAAAAATGTCTTATTGTTGTTGACTTCAGGGGATGGAGAACAGGAAGTAACCATCGATGAAATTGGCGAGATTACCGACCATATTCAGCGCGAGGCAGGTGGAAATGCGAATGTGATTATGGGAATTGGCTCTAGTGAAGAAACCGGCAGCCGCATTACATGTACCATCATCGCAACCGGTTTCCCAACAGGGACGCAAGTGCTGCCATCCGATAAACCTGAAGTGGTGAAATATAAATTAGACGGTCATGAAACGGAAGCTGTTGTTGCACCACAACCAGCCGTCGAAACGATATCTGATTCTCAAAAATCAGAACGAATAATCATGGATCTCGGTGCGGTTGAGGACGATATACAAGCAGTAGATACAGCGGTGGTATCGCAAGACGAAGTTCATCTAGAGCCTGTCACAGAGCCTAATGAGATTGAGGACACCATTGAGGCAGAAACAGAGGGCTTCCCTCAATTGCCAGATGAAGATATCGATGCAACCTTCGAGGAAACATTAGAAGCCGATACTCAAACAATAGAGGAGGAAACTCCCACAGTCCATGTCTTAGAATGGGATATGGAAGATGACGCTGATGAAGCTGCCATAGTGAAGGAAGAAGAAGTAGTAGACGACGCTGAATTAAGCGATGGAGAACCTTTGGAAACCAATGAAGCTCCGGCGCTGGCAGGAGGTTGGGATCTATTCTCTCAAGACGAGTCGGTCGAAGAAGAAATGGAGTTGACCTTTGTTGATGAGGATGAAGCTGAAGAATTTATCACACAGGAAGAAACTACTGTAGAAGCGCATATTGAAGAAGAATTTGATGCACCTGCTCCACCAAAAATGGAGCGCACTATTTTGGATTCCGAGGAGGGAATAAACGAAGAAGTCGCGCATGACACGGCTTCAGCGATTCCTACGAGTGCCGATTCTTCTTTCGAAGACGTTCAAGCCATTGGCGAAGAGCGTAGATTTACCCTCGAAGATATTGACGGTGATGGCTTTACGCTCGAAATGGAAGACCTAGAGTCTCCGCAAGCACATCAAGATTCGAACGAAGGAATTGAAGACACGGAATACGACCCTTTTGATTTAAGCTTGAGTGAAATGCCTGAACTCAAGCAAAAAGCGGAACAGGAGAGCCTCGAGGGCAGTTTTACTTTAGTTAGTAATGAATTTGAATTAGAGCCTCAAATCAATAATCCCACCGCGGAGTTAGAGACGCTGAGTCCAGAAGATCCGACCCTGCATTTTCAATTAAAAGAAAGTGAGACTCCATCAGTTAAGGAATCACCTGAAGAAGCGACTAATTTTGATATGGACCAACCGTTGAGCCAAATGCCAAAGCGCACACTCAGCGATTTACCTCCTAAAATTCAAGACCGTATGTCTCGCTTACAATCGTTTCAATACCAGTTCAAAGCGAATCTTCAAAACCTAAGTGAAGCGGAAAGAGTACCCGCATACATGCGCCAGGGGATGGAGGTGGATCTAGATCATAAAAGCAGTGAACAACCCTCTAATATTGGCGTTGATAACGATGGAAATATCAGAACAAATAATTCATTCTTACACGATAACGTAGATTAATCATGTCCTTAGAAGCACTCGTCATGACCGATTTAAAATCGGCAATGAAAGCAAAAGACCGCGTCGCTCTAGAAGCCCTTCGCGCTATTAAAACAGCCATACTTAATGAAAAAACTTCTGCCGGAGCGGGAGAAATGTCGGAAGCTGATGAAATGAAGCTTTTAACAAAACTAAGGAAGCAACGCGTAGAAAGCGCCACCATTTTTAGAGAACAAAACCGCGC
>CATAQZ010000293.1 GCA_949487015.1 Flavobacteriales bacterium UBA4585 | reverse complement strand
TAAAACACGAGACGTAATCTATTGTCTAAATCGTACGAATTAAATCCGGGATTACCTCCGTTTCCCGGGTGTAAGCTATCTGTCATTCTTGGTAAAATACCAATGAAAACAATCATCATCACAAAGGCAAATATGTTGTACACACCGCTAATTCTCGCTCTTTTACGAGGGTCATCAATGGAGTTTCTCAACACAAAGTAGGCTAGATAAATGAGCATTGTGATGGCTGTCCCATTGAGTTTAGGGTCGTTCGTCCACCACGCACCCCAGGTAAATTTCGCCCATAGCATACCGGTTAGAAGCCCCATAACACTAAAAAACATTCCAGTCTCTGCGAGGCTAATACTTCTTTTATCCCTTGCGATATTCTCTGATGAAAGAAACCCAATGGCATTGCCAAAACTTGCGGCCATCATTGCGACCATCGCAAACCACATACTGACGTGGTAAAAAAGGTTGCGAATGCTTTGCTCAATGATAGGAAGTTCGGGCACCTCTGACCATAAACCGTAGGTAAGGCTGAAGAGGATTAAGAGCAGTCCTGCTATTTTGTAGGGTAGTCCTTTCATGCGTGTGATTAATCTTGCCAAAGATACGGAAAGAGAAGGTAGGCTAGTAGTCCAATTCCAATATCTAATGCGCCTAAAGAACCCAGTAAGTTTAGGGCTTCGTTCGTCGGAACGCCTACTATTGCTTGAAGATTTAAAACACTGGTTAATTGAAGGATAGGAAGTAGTAATGGTATCGCTAAAATAGCGCCCAAAGTCGCGTTTCCTTGAGTGCGCTGTGCCACGCCAGAAGTTAAAGTAAGCACCACGCTGCATCCTACGCTGCCTAAAAGCAATGCGAGTCCGAACAACATATTATTGTAAACAGGATTGCCAAAAAAAACAATGAAGAGCCCCCAAGTAACTCCACTAATTACAGTAATGTACGCACTGTTGAACAGGAGCTTGGCAATAATCGTCGCGCCAGGACCAGCGACAGTTTGGTAATAATAGAAGTAATCATTCGATTCAAATTCGAAACTTCTCGAGCTTAATTGGATTGCTCCGAAGAACACTACAATCCACAGGAGCGTATTCCAAACTTTATCTGCAGGTATACTCCCACCATTAAGAAGATTTATGAGGTAGGCAACACCTATAAGGTATAGTCCCAAGGAAAAGAGCACATTCGAATTTCGCACTTCCTGGGAAAAATATCTTTGAATCAATACCCACGTATTCTTCATAGGTGCGAAATTACGGCAAACTATTGCGCAAATTTGATGTTATACCCTAAAACCCTAATTCATGAAAAAAATAATTCTGTTGACCGCACTCATAGCGGCAGCGTGTTCTGCTCCAGAAGCAAATCAATCAACCACGGCCATGGCCTTAAATAGCAATACCCCTATGGAAGCTACTTCATTCTACGATCTAAGCGCAACAACTATTGACGGTGAAAACTTTGATTTTTCCCAACTTAAGGGTAAAAGAGTACTTATTGTAAACACAGCATCTAAATGTGGGTATACTCCTCAATACGAAGGTTTACAGGAACTTCACAACGCTTACGGAGGTGAAGATTTTATAATTCTCGGCTTTCCTTCAAATGACTTTGGCTTTCAAGAACCGGG
>CATAQZ010000292.1 GCA_949487015.1 Flavobacteriales bacterium UBA4585 | reverse complement strand
TCGATGAGCGCGCCTTACAGCGCGTTGTAGTTGCAGAATACCCTAAGATTTACCTGACTAAAGACGTAGACCAGGAAAATAAAGAAGGCTACTTTTTAGGCTATAAACAGATTTGTGAAACCTTAAGTCAGCTTGCGCTGCAAATCAATCCAGATTATCCGTATCCACACAGCCTTTTCGCGACTATTATAGAGGCAGCACAAAGTCAACAGTTTTTCGCTGAACACCTACCGAGGCTCTCTGACTCCTCTGGGGGTCAGAAGGAGATCGTTCAATTCCTCATTGATATGACTCTAAAATCTTTACGTAAATAATGACGAAGAATCCCTTTCAGAAATTTATCGCAATGCTCTCAGAAGACCGTCGCGATATCCTCTACTTATACGCCTATGCGCTATTTTACGCACTGGTAAATCTCAGCTTACCTCTTGGAGTTCAAGCAATCATAGGTCTTATTCAAGCCGGCACAGTGAGCACGAGCTGGGTCATCCTGAGTGCTTTAGTCACTGTGGGGGTTATTGTAGGTGGAATCTTACAAGTACTCCAATTGTCTATTTCGGAAATTCTTCAACAGCGTATTTTCACAAGGGCCGCTTTCGAATTCACTTACCGCATTCCTAGATTTCAAAACCAGTCCATTCGCGGAACCTATCCTCCTGAGCTTATTAACCGCTTTTTCGATACACTAAACGTTCAAAAGGGGCTTTCTAAAATGCTGATGGATTTTAGTGCTTCTTCGCTACAAATAGTCATTGGACTAATTTTGCTAGCTACCTATCACCCGTTCTTCATCACCTTTGGATTAGCCCTCATTGCATTGCTCGCTGCTATTCTTTATTACACGGGGCCAAGAGGCCTTGATAGTAGCATGAAGGAGAGTACGTTTAAATACAAAATCGCACATTGGTTGAAAGAGATTGCGCGTACCATGGATACGTTCAAACGAGCGGGGCATACTGAACTTCCCTTGGAGAAAACAGATCAATTGGTGGAGCAATACCTCATTCACCGTAAAAAACATTGGCGCGTCTTGATCTTCCAATACGCGAACATCGTTGGTTTTAAAGCGCTTGTAACCTTAGGATTGCTAATCATTGGCGGTTTGCTTGTTATTCAAAACGAAATAAATGTTGGCCAATTCGTTGCTTCTGAAATTGTCATCATCCTTATTGTCAACTCTGCTGAAAAGCTCATTTTAACTATGGAACCGATCTACGACGTACTGACGGCGGTAGAAAAAATGAGCACCGTTACCGATATTCCGCTCGAAGAAGATCAAGGAAATGTACTTTTCGAAGATATCGATACAGGCATGGGTGCTGATATTGAACTTAAAGACCTTTATTATTCATCAGAAGACGGATCGCGCTCGATACTCTCCAATCTGAATCTGACAATACCTACGGGCGCCAGAGCAGTAATTACAGGTAAGAATGGTTCTGGAAAATCCACATTGCTCCGATTAATGGCCGTTCAATATGAGCCCACGAAAGGAACCGTAAGTTTCAACGGCTACCCATCAGGATCGCTGAATACTGCAGATTTAAGATACCATGTGGGCGATTGCTTTTTGAGTGAAGATCTTTTCGAAGGAACACTTTTAGAAAACATCACCTTAGGTCGACCGGAAATTGAACTTGAAGATGTCCGATGGGCAACCGGAGGTTTAGGATTAGAGGCATTTATAAAAAGTCTAGATAAAGGCCTAGAGACCGCAGTTGGCCCTACAACACGTCCATTATCTAGCAGCATTGTCGAAAGGATACTACTCTCTAGGAGCATCGTCACACGTCCTCGCCTATTACTATTGGACGATATTTTCCATCTCTTTGATCCAAAAGAGCGGGAGAAAATTATTGACTTTTTGTGGGACGATCGTCAGCCTTGGACGCTCGTAGCAGCCTCAAATCTTGAGATCGTTAAGACACACAGTATCCTTACCATTGAACTCTAACAAACGATGCTAAACATAAGTAAACAAAGAATAAATGAGCGCCTTAAAACAGAACGCTATCGAAGCTTTGGACTTTTAGGCAATCCATTCATAGGACCGAAGGTTAAGCGGAATTTCATTATTGCCGGAGTGCTAAGCCTGGTCGTCCTCTTTTTACCATGGACGCAAAATATTCAGGCAAAGGGCACTGTAACCATGTTGCAACCGGGTCAACGCGCCAGTGAAATTCAGAGCGCTATTGCAGGACAGATCGCCCAGTGGTACGCGCAAGAAGGTGATGTGGTCAATCTAGGCGATACCATAGCTCGTTTGCGAGAAATTAAGAATGAATACCTCGACCCCCAATTGATTGAACGCACGAAGGAGCAAATCGTCGCGAAAGAAGATGGGGTGCAGAGCTATGAGCAAAAGGTTGAGGCCTTAACCGCTCTAATTCAAAGTTTAAGAATCAATCAGCAAGTAAAAGCACAAAGTCTTCAATACGATTTAGCCGCAGCAAAAGCGCAATCGGAAAGTGATAGTGCCCAATTCTTTGCGGAATCGCAAAATCTAGAAGTTGCAAAAACTCAAGTTACGCGTT
>CATAQZ010000291.1 GCA_949487015.1 Flavobacteriales bacterium UBA4585 | reverse complement strand
GAAGCCATTCATCGCGAGTTTGGTCAATTTCAAGAGCGATTGATCTCCATCACAAAAAAAGGTCGGTCTGGTGCTCAGGAGATTGCTGATATGATGACTGCACTTCGCAACGCCCCGCCTAAAACCTTGGCTGGCTCACCGGTGATTGTTGCCATCGATCATGCAAAGTCGACTCAGACTGATCTTCGTACAGGGGCTACCTCTAGTACGCAACTTCCTGCTTCAAACGTACTGCAGTTCATTACCGAAGCAGGAGATAAGGTCAGTGCCCGTCCTTCGGGAACAGAACCAAAAATTAAGTTCTACTTCAGCGTACGCACTACCACTAGTGATAGCCATGCTGCAACCAAGGCGGAACTTGAACGAAAGATTGATACCTTTATTGAGGAATTAAACCTCTAATTCAAACATGAAGAATTTCATAATCATAGGGGCCATTTCGATGGCCCTTTTTTCTTGTGCATCGCCCGGGACTGAGACCGCTGAAGCTACCGGACAAAAGTTCATTGGATCTATTATCCAGAACGACTCCACCCGCGTATCCTTTAACGTTCACCTCAATGAAAACGTACTGACGTTTTACAACGGCGTACAAGAGTCTTTTAACGTCACTCTAAATGGAGAAGATACCCTTCGCGGCACTTTCCCTGTATTTGCATCTGACCTATGGCTCGTTGCTACTGAAAAGGGATACGAAGGAATGTATTATAGAACCGATGCAGAGGATTATGAATTGCCCTTTTACCTCACTAAAGGTGAGTTAAACACTCCTTCAACCACAGACGAGCCTCCTGGTCAATATGCCATTATGAGGGATTACGGATTAGGTACTATTCGCCCTGCGTTATTACAATTGGACCTTAAAGAAAATACGCTCGTAGGAACCATCGCTACAGCTACCGGCGATAGTAGGTTTCTTTCTGGTTATAGCGTTGAGGAAGGCGGTTTAATTCTTCAAGGATTCGATGGTAGATTCATCTACAACGTACAGGCCTCTACACGAGGTGACTCTATATTCGGTGAGGTTTGGTCAGGAAAAACAGGTTATTACCGCTTCAAAGGCATTGCAGATGATAATGCCACATTAGAAGATCCAGAAGAAATGTCAAAGCTACGCGATGATTACACGCACATCGAATGGCATTTGCCAGGACTTGATGGCGATACGGTACATTTTGACAGCCGCACCATAACCAAGCCTACCATCTTAGCCATCCAGGGGTCGTGGTGTCCTAACTGTATGGACGAAGGACGCGTATTGGACATGTATTACCGTGAATTCGACGGAGCCATTGATGTATATGGCTTGAGCTATGAATACAGTGGTACGTTGGAAAAAGCTACCGCTGCCGTGCAAAAAATGGAGCGCGATCTAGGGACCTCCTTCCCCATGGTCATTGCCACCTATGATCCTAAGCAGGACCGCAACTCCATTTTGCCGTTGGAACAGATCCGCAGCTACCCTACTTCTATCATGTTGGATCACGAAGGGAATGTGGTGAAGATTCATACCGGTTTTTACGGCCCATCTACGAAGGAATACGACGCTTACGTCAAAGAAACCCGTGAAGAATTAGAAGCACTAGTTGCCAAGGCGAATGGCTAATTATCTCGAACGCATATTTGACGATTTCAAGGAACTTGCTCGCTCCAAACGGAAGGAGAACAAGAAGTTCTTTGCCCGATTGTCCAAG
>CATAQZ010000290.1 GCA_949487015.1 Flavobacteriales bacterium UBA4585 | reverse complement strand
TAATGCTCATTAATACCTAGGTTTCTAACGGTCAGCTCCCAGCCGGAAAATCTATAGAGATCAGCTAAAGCTTCAAAACCCAAATAAAGCCCCATATTAAAGGCCACTCCCAGTATGAACGCAACAACATTGTTGGTTGTAAGAGCACTAGCAAATACAGCTACAGCAGTGTACGCAGCGCCCAAAGCAATCAATCCAATGAATGAACCTATAGCTGCACCCCAGTCAAGATTACCAACAGGCGAGCCCAAAGCGTGTAT
The DNA here is from genome assembly GCA_949487015.1 of Flavobacteriales bacterium UBA4585. Taxonomy (GTDB): domain Bacteria; phylum Bacteroidota; class Bacteroidia; order Flavobacteriales; family Schleiferiaceae; genus UBA10364. The sequence continues at coordinate 11,574 of CATAQZ010000290.1, read as the reverse complement.
ACTCCATAAATAAACGAGGGTTGGCAAAACTGCCAATAAGACCACCACTAAAGCACCTAAGAACTTCGCCCAAACCAATTGAACCACAGAAATGGGACGTACCACGAGCAACTCCATCATTCCGGATTTCAATTCATCGCTGAAAATTCGCATACCAATGGCAGGTATAAGAAAGAGAAATACCCACGGTGCTAGACCAAAGTAGTTTTCCAAAGATGCATAACCACCCTCAAGCAGATTGAATGGGCCATTAAACACCCAAAGCATTAGTCCATTGATAAGCAGATAAATACCAATGATTAAGTACCCTAAAATACCTGAGAAATAGACTTTAAGTTCCTTACGAAGTTGTGCAATCATTTGGTCATATGCTCTAATGAGTTACAGGTCCAAGCCTGGGGCTTGCCTGAAAATAAGGCTTTCGTTTTGGGCCATACAGCACCAAAGGTAGTGCTGTCCCGATACGTATTTAAATCATTTTCGCTCGTCCACCAACTGTAGGTGAAGTAGCAGGTGTCAGCAACTAATAATTGGACGCGTTGGCAGCCCACTGAACCTAATATAGCAGATTTGTACTCCTGAAAGAGCGCTTCAAATTTTTCACCTTTAGAGGAACCCGGTTCGATAGGCAGTTGGACAATTCTTACTATCATATAAAATCCATTCTGACCCAATCGTGCACTTTCATGCCTAGGAGTTCGTTCGATCCTTTTACGTGTTCGCCCCCGCTCTTCCCGACTACAATACACAGATGCTGGTGTTCATCCCAAACTGCAGCGAGTTTACCGGGCGGCACATCGCCAATACGATCGTAAAAACGACCAATACTCCTGTTGCGCGGCGTCTCAACCGAAGGTTTTCGCCCTCGTAACTGAGCATCAAACATAGATTTTGTAATATTCGTAACACAGGTTCCGTAATGGTCAATATAGACTACAGATCCGCGAATCATATGCTCCTCAACCATAGGCTCATGTTCTTTGATGCGCTTGATCCGCTGAACCACGGGACCTAGTAATTCTAATTTTCCTCCTTCAGCTAAATGTGCGGCCGCAGTACTGTACAATGCGAAGACATCATTGGGATCTACACCGCGAATGTCTAATGCTCTTGCATCCGTAATCTTAGCATCCACCAACAAACTCGGTAAAACGCCATTATTTGCTGCAATAAAATATTGTTTGTTTGCTTTAATGCATACGTAGGTCAATCCTTGCTGAGGACCACTTCCCACAAAGACGACATGAATAGTACCCGGTGGAAAAGACGTGAAGGCCCGTTTTAAGAGGAATGATGCTTGCTGAATGTTATGCGGTTCAACCGCATGGCTAATATCTACCCATTGCAACTCCTTGACACGGCGAATAAAGTGCGCTTTTGCTTTTGCAAGCGTTGCGTCTTTAGGTCCAAAATCTGAAGTTGCTGTAATGACCGCCATAGAAGGGCTAATGCCGCGTTGAGTATTGGTAAAAATGTAGTTACTTTGTCAAAAGTAAGGCAATTCCGCCTTCATTTACACCATACAAGGTAGCAGTAATTGACAGAACGCATATTTGAACTCACAGGGGCCGATCCAGCACAACTTTATGGGCCCAGTAATACGTTCCTAAATCAGATAGGCACGTACTTTCCAAAGCTGAAAATTGTTGCACGCGGCCACAAAATAAAAGTCAGCGGTCCAGAAGAAAGCGTCATCGAATTCGAAGACAAACTCGACGGTATCCTCGCGTATGTTGAAAAGCATAAAACGCTCGACCAGCGTGCTTTTGATACTCTTGTACAAGCGAGCGACGCCGCAAGAGAAAATTACACCCTGCTGAAGGATGAGGTGATTTTGCACGGACCGTCAGGCCGTATCATTAAGGCAAAGACTCCTAATCAGTACAAGCTGATAGAAGCCAGCGTAGACAACGACATGGTATTTGCTATTGGACCTGCCGGTACGGGTAAAACGTATACTGCCGTTGCTCTGGCAGTTCGAGCATTGAAAAATCGCGAAGTACGTCGTATTATTCTGACTCGACCGGCGGTTGAAGCAGGAGAGAATCTCGGCTTTTTACCGGGTGATTTAAAGGAGAAGCTAGATCCGTATTTAGCGCCACTCTACGATGCATTACGCGACATGATTCCAAAAGAAAAATTGGAATTTTATCTTGAAAACAAAACTATTGAAATTGCGCCATTAGCGTTCATGCGCGGTAGAACTCTGGATGATGCCTTTGTTATTTTAGACGAAAGCCAGAATACTACAACCTCACAAATGAAGATGTTTTTAACGCGTATGGGGGAAAGTGCACGGTTCATCATCACTGGGGACACCTCACAAATTGACCTCCCAAAGCATCAAAAATCAGGATTAAAAGAAGCCGTCGGTTTCCTTAAAAACGTTAAGGGAATTGGGTTTATCTATCTTGACGGAAGAGATGTAATTCGCCATCCATTGGTGAAGCAAATAATTGAAGCCTACGAACAAAAAGATTGATTATGAATCAAGATCCCACCTACCAATTTTCAGGATTAACGCATTTCTATCGCGGAAAAGTTCGCGACGTTTATACGATCGGACGTGATGTTCTTGTGATGGTTGCTTCGAATCGTATTTCAGCTTTTGACGTAGTCTTACCTCGTCCTATACCTGGAAAAGGACAGGTTTTAAATCAGATCGCTGAGCATTTTTTAGAGGCGACAAAAGACATTGTACCCAACTGGCGACTTGTAACTCCAGATGCACAGGTGACCATCGGCCATCGAGCAGAACCATTCAAAGTAGAAATGGTCATCCGCGGTTACCTCGCAGGGCACGCTGCTAGAACTTACAAAAGTGGGGTTCGTGAATTATGCGGGGTTCCGTTACCAGAGGGAATGAAAGAAAACGGTGCGTTCCCCCAACCCATCATTACTCCTGCAACGAAGGCCGAACATGGCGCGCATGATGAAGACATTTCGCGTGAAGATATTATTGCAAAAGGCATCGTAAGTGAAGCAGATTACCTTTTACTAGAACAATACACTCGTGCCCTATTCAAACGTGGTTCAGAGATGGCTGCCGAACGCGGTCTCATCCTTGTGGACACAAAATATGAGTTTGGAAAACTCGCTGATGGCACCATCGTACTTATTGATGAAATTCACACGCCCGATAGTTCTCGTTATTTCTATGCCGACGGTTATGAGGAGCGGCAAAACGCGAATAAAGCCCAGCGTCAACTTTCTAAGGAGTTTGTTCGAGAATGGTTAATGGAAAACGGATTCCAAGGCAAGGAAGGTCAACAAGTACCAGAAATGACAGATGATTTTGTTGAATTAGTGAGTAATCGATATCAAGAACTCTTTGAAAAAATTACCGGAAAATCATTCCATAAAGTAAGTGACGAAGGGGTTGAAGCGCGCATTAAAACGAACGTTGAAAACTACCTCTCAACATTTTCAGGGTAGACAAAATATAATTTGGAACTGTTTTTGTTTCTATGTAGGTCAGTGCTTATGAAATATTATCTGTCTTTTATCCTCTTTTTATTCATCACTACCCTGAGCTTTGGGCAGTTTAAGGTGATTAAATTTGGCGTAAAAGGTGGTGTAAACTATCCGCAAAACGCACTCAGTGCTGCCGATATACTTACAATCTATAATGACCAGACTTACGATATCACAAACCTGCAAACGGATTTTCAAAACGGATTTCACTTTGGAGGCATCACCCGAATCAGTCTTCCTTTAATCCCTGTTTATGTTCATGGTGAAGCCCTGTATACGCAGTTTAAAGAAACGCTCATCATTACTGACGGAGGACAGGAAGTTGATCTTAGCTCTACAGTAAGACGCTTAGATTTTCCGATAAGTGCGGGTGCTAAATTTGGGCCTGCGTATGCGGGTTTAGGCGGTACACCGTCGTTACCTTTTGCGGATGCTAGCGCATTGTGGTCTAGCGATCAAGAAGCTAACCTGACTTGGGGCTGGCATATTCAAGCGGGACTGAAGCTTTGGCGAATCATGGGAGAAGTAAAATACGAAGGCGGCTTTGGAATGCTCTCGAGAAACGTTACCTACACAGATAATGGAGGTACGGATTACAACTTTGATTTAGACGCGAGACGTAGCCAAATCATGGTAAGTCTAACTTACTTTTTCAAGTAATTAATCCAATACTTTGAGATAGCCTTTTTGGAGAAAGTGGTACATAATACCCACAGTGTATGCATCACTTTCAAGATGCACCATACGTTTCTTTAATTGGGCGACGTTCGCAGAGTCTGTCGCTAGATAAAAATAGGTGTACCCTAAAACGCGGAAGTTCTCGACAATAATGGCACATTGTTCTGTCGATTTACGACCCGGTCCTACCAACACCCCTTCTTGCGGCAACATGTAACTACGAATGGTACTTATACCCACGCGCTTATTTTTGGCTTTCCACTGTAAATTCTTAGTGTGTTTATTATAATGCTCTCGATCTCTATCTAAGAGGAATGTGTCTGGATCTAAGCCCTCCGACATCATCATTTTTTGCAACCACGGATAGATGGTTTTTGGGCCTTCGAAATAAAAATCGGGGGTTTTATAACGAACAGGAAAAATGCGTACGTGGTCTATTTCAGCGCCTTTTTTAGCATCTAAAAAAATACCGAAATTCAAAAAATGTTTCTTCTTAGTGACGTTGTATACTGGACGATGCTTATCTAAAGTGGAACGCACTAATACCTCAGCGACAGCCTCATTACCTAACTCTTCTACCTCAAGTGTTGCCGCCTCACGCTGCAAGGCCAGGGCTATTTTATTGTCTGCCACGAAATGTCGATTGATGCTGTTCTGAAGATCCTTACTGGATCCTACATAAATGGCCTCGCCTTCCTCATTATAGATGTAATAAATCCCCACTTTATTCTGCATGTTCTTGACTTGCAGCTTAAAAGGATTTCGCCGAACGCTCGCCTCCTTACTAACATGTACCTTGCTTAGGTAAGCATCACGATCTTTTTCAAGCAAAATTTTCAGGAGCTCTAAAGTTAACCTCGCATCGCCTTCTGCTCTGTGGCGTGCTGAATTTACCAATCCCAATTCCTTACTCACTGTTTTCAGGCCATAATTCTCCCAATCCGGAAAGATGCGCTCACAATACGGAATGGTATCTAGCGTTGCACGATGATAATCGAACCCCATGGATTCAAACTCCTGTTGAAAAACGCGGTAATCAAAACTAATGTTGTGCGCAACGAACGTGCAATCTTCAGTGATCTTCACTACCCGTTTGGCCAATTCATAAAACTTGGGAGCCGTGCGCACCATTTTATTTGTAATTCCCGTCAATTTAGTCACATAAGGATCGATACCTTTTTCGGGATTTACGAGAGAAACCAATTGGTCGACGACTTCTCCATTTTCTAGTACGAATATGGCGACATCAATAATTCGCTCTGAACCGAATGTCCCGCCCGTACATTCTATGTCAATGACGGCAAATCTCATGGCGTATATGTTCTTGCACCAAATATGGCAGAGCCAATTCTCACGTGCGTCGCGCCATACTCCATAGCGACAGTATAATCACCGCTCATGCCAATACTTAATGTGTCCCAATCTTGTTTTGTAGCATGGGCAGTAAAGAAATCGTTTAAGTCAGAAAATTCTTTACTGATCTGATCTTTATCATCCGTATTTGACGCCATACCCATCAAACCACACACTTTGATATTTGCGAAGGCCGTTAAACCGGGTAGTACCTCTTCTAACTCAGCTATCGACCATCCAAATTTCGTCTCTTCCTGCGCGATATGCACTTGTAATAAACAATTGATAACACGGTCTACTTTCTTCGCGTGCTTGTCCAATTCTCTCAATACTTTTTCTCGATCAACGCCATGCACCATATGGACAAAAGGAGCCATATATTTTATTTTATTCGTTTGTACATGACCGATCATGTGCCAACGAATGTCTTTGGGCATGTTTTCTGCTTTGAGTGCCATTTCTTGAACCTTGTTCTCGCCAAAGTCCCGCTGCCCTGCCTCGTATGCTTCCAATAAAAGTTCTACGGGCTTTGTCTTACTTACGGCAACCAATTGCACCCCTTCCTTTAGCGAAGCGTGAACTGTTGTTAAAGCTGATTGTATTTGTGTCATTTAAAAAGATGAAGGAGCAAACCGCTTCTTAATTTAGGCTCAATATACGTGCTCTTAGGCGGCATCGACCCCTTATTAACAGCGATTTCTTTCAATAGTTTTACACTGACCGGAGGTAAGCGAAATCCCAAAGCATACCCTTTTCGGACCATCTCAGCACTACGGTCCGATTGTGTCTGTCTGTGATACTTTAAACGCGCATCGTTTCTCGGATCTACAACATCAAGCAGCGGTTGTAAAATAGTATCTAGCAACTCTTGAGAAGGCAAAACCTCTTCCGTTGAGGCTCGGCGACGTAAATTATACCAGTTTCCAGCAAAGAAGCATTGGAAACTAACTCCAGTAAAATCGTCCGTAGGCGCTTCAATACGTTCTAGGGTATAATCCGTTTCTAGATCCGAGCGATCAAATGAATCATTACTTAAATCAAACCAACGTTCAAAAGATTCGATTCCGACTTGTTCCTCCGGCATGAACATACAGAGGACGCCTTGAGCTAATGGATTATCTTTTGCATCCTGAGCAACGCGCACTGACGAGGCTAAACGGTGGTGTCCATCGGCAATAAATTTTGTACCTGACTGTTCAAAGAAACTTGCGAGTTCGCTGGCTTGATTTTGCGGCACTACCCACAAGCGGTGAAGGTATCCGTCGGTTGACGAGAATTCGTATTCAGGACGTTCCTCCTTGATGTGTGCTACCTTCTTGTTGTATGAATCACTTACTGAACCAAAGACAAGAACTGGTTCTGCTTGAAAACCTGTAATACTCAAATAACGAGCAAATATGTGCTCTCGCTTTGCGATGGTTTTCTCATGCGGCAGGGTCATTCCATTCGCAACACTTTCGGCATCAAGTAATCCAATAACACCGGTATAAATAGCTGTAGGCGTGCTTTGTTCGTATAGGTAATACGTTGGCTGATTGTCTTGTATGAAAATGCCTTCTTTCTCGAATCGATTGTAACGACTACGAACCGCACTGAATCGTTCTTTATAGTGTAGTTCCGGCAATGCATTCGGGTTAATGACATGTAGAAAAGTATACGGATTGTTTGATAATTTATCATCAAGCTCCTCTGGGCCATAAGTGATGTAGGAACGAGTGGCTACTAAATAAGCCTTATCGCGCGTAGGGCGCACCGCTTTGAATGGTCGGAGCATAACTGTATACTGTTGGTGGTTCTTGCCGTGAAATTACACAATCAAAAAAGAAAAGCCCCGCGGAATCCGCAGGGCTCATCAAAAAGTTTTGAGTCGCAGTAGTTATAGACTCGCAGCAAGTGAATCAATATGAGCTGCAAGTTCTGTCCCAATACGATCTTGAGCTTCACCAGTCGCAGCACCTATGTGGGGCGTTAAACTAACTTTTCCATTCATTAATACTTTCACAGCAGGCGTAGGCTCATTCTTGAAGACATCTAGTCCTGCACCCGCTACTTTACCACTCTCAAGGGCATCAAGCAAAGCCTCTTCATTAATTACTCCACCACGTGCAGCATTTAACAGAAATACACCATCCTTCATCTTCGCTATTTCGGCAGCACCAATGAGATCGCCTCCTGGAACATGCAGTGAAATAAAATCCGATTGTGCCAACACACCATCTAAGCCTACATTTTTACACGTAAAACTCAATGATTGACCGTCAAAGAATTCTATCGCCACGTCAATATCATCATTGTGCATATCAGAGAACACGACCTCCATACCTGCACCTATGGCTAATTTAGCCAAGGCTTGGCCGATACGACCGAATCCTACGATACCTAAAGTTCTGCCGCGCAATTCCATACCGCCCGCAAAAGCCTTTTTCATGCTTGCAAATTTCGTATCACCGTCTAAAGGCATGTTTCTATTAGAATCGTGCAGGAAACGCACAAGCGTACGCATGTGTCCCATAACCAATTCGGCGACCGAATCTGAAGAGGCTGCTGGCGTATTAAACACCTTCAGACCTTTACCACGAGCATACTCGACATCGATATTATCCATACCAACGCCGCCGCGACCGATTCCTTTTAATGAAGGACACGCATCGATCAACTCCTTTCGCACAGTGGTCGCTGAACGCACCAAAACGACATCAATCTGGTGTTCATTGACGTATGTCTCGAGTTGCTCTTGAGCGACCTTAGTAGTTATTAATTCATGTCCCGAAGCTTCTATAGCGGCTACGCCTGAGGCTGAAATTCCGTCGTTTGCTAATACTTTCATGCGTGTGTTTTTTCTAATTCTTTCATACAGTTGACTAAAACCTGAACACTTTCTAAGCTTAATGCATTGTACATGGATGCGCGGTAACCACCAACATCGCGGTGACCGTTAATACCATTGATTTTTGCCGCTTTAACTAAATCATCAAATGCAGCTTTATGCGCTTCATCATTCAATAAAAAACATGCGTTCATTGTCGAACGGTCTTCAACAGCTGCAGTTCCCACAAATAGGGAGTTGCGATCAATCTCATTATACAATAGTGCGGCTTTAGCCTCATTGCGCGATTCAATGGCCTCTACGCCCCCGTTTTCTTTTAACCAACGCAGTGTTAACATACTTACGTAGACAGAGAAGACTGGTGGTGTATTGAACATACTTCCTTTATCGATATGCGTTTGGTACTTTAACATCGTAGGGATGTAACGTCCAGATTTCCCAAGAGCATCCTTACGTACAATAACCATTGTTGCCCCCGCAGGACCTAAATTCTTTTGCGCTCCGGCGTAGATTAAATCGAATTTACTCACATCTACAGTACGCGAGAAAATATCTGAACTCATATCACAAATCACCGGAACACGAGTCTCTGGAAACGACTTCATTTGTGTTCCGTAAATAGTATTATTCGAAGTGCAATGGAAATAGTCCGCTTCCGGGTTAATGGTATACCCTTTGGGAATAAAATTGTAATTCTTATCCTTAGACGATGCGACAATAGTCGCACTGCCTAAACCTGCTGCTTCTTTATGCGCTTTAAAAGCCCAAGCACCGGTATCAAGATATTCCGCAGTACCCGCTTCACTCAAAAAGTTAAAAGCAACCATAGCAAATTGCAGGGATGCACCACCTTGTAAGAAAACCACCTCATGTGTTTCTGGAACACTCAGCAGCTCCTTAACTAGAGCGACTGCCTCATTCATCACAGCAACGAAATTCTTGCTGCGGTGAGAAATTTCAACTACTGACAGCCCTAGGTTATCAAAGTCTATTAATGCTTGCGAAGCTTCTTCAAAAACTTGCCCGGGAAGAATACATGGTCCGGCGGAAAAATTATGCGTTTTCATAGTTTGCATTATTGTGAACGACAAAGTTACACGGATGAAAAAAGGGAACATTGAAGGGCGGTGAAAAGTTTAGGTTATTTTTCACGGGTAATCAACAATTTTAGCGGGTGCGTTAATCCTGCGCAGAGTTTCTGCAATTCCAATCTCTAGTGTGTAACTTTGGTCTAATAATTAAAGAACCAAATCCCACGAATATGTCGAACGGAATTTCTCAAGTACCCACAGCCACCAATGAACCTATTTACGATTATGCGCCCGGAACTCCTGAGCGCGAAGCGCTACTAGCCGCTTATAAAGAGCAATACAACAGTACCGTAGACGTTCCCATGTATATTGGCGGAAAAGAAGTACGCACTGGAAATACAGGTGAATTAGCCCCACCTCACGATCACCAGCACAAACTAGGTGTCTTCCACAAAGGTGATGCAAGTCACGTGAGCGCAGCCATCGATGCTGCATTAGAAGCACGCAAGCAATGGGCAGATATGCCGTGGGAACACCGCGCTGCAATTTTCCTTAAAGCGGCAGAGTTGATCAGTACGAAATACCGCTACCGCCTGAATGCCGCTACTATGTTAGCACAAGGAAAAAATTGTTTCCAGAGCGAGATTGACTCCGTATGTGAGTTGGTTGATTTCTTGCGTTACAACGTGGAATACATGACCCAGATTTATAGTGAACAGCCGGAAAGTTCAGTTGGCGTTTGGAACCGTTTGGAATACCGTCCGCTTGAAGGTTTTGTATTTGCTTTGACACCGTTCAACTTTACGGCCATTGCAGGTAATTTACCAGCCTCCGCAGCCTTAATGGGAAATACGGTGGTTTGGAAGCCGGCCAATTCTCAGATATATTCAGCCAATGTCGTCATGGACATCTTCATGGAAGCTGGCCTTCCCGCAGGTGTTATCAATCTCGTGTACGTCAGCGGACCTGTTGCTGGTGATGTGATCTTTAACCATAAAGAGTTTGCCGGTATACATTTTACGGGCTCAACCGGTGTATTCCAGAGTCTTTGGGGCACGATCGGTGCAAACATCAAAAAGTATCGCAGCTACCCACGTATTGTTGGGGAGACAGGAGGAAAAGATTTTGTTGTTGCACATCCTTCAGCAAAAAGCAAAGAAGTAAGTACAGCGCTAGCTCGTGGAGCTTTCGAATTCCAAGGTCAGAAATGTTCTGCTGCATCACGCGCTTACATTCCTAAGAGTATGTGGCCTGCCGTAAAAGAAGAATTGGTTGCAGATATTGCTACGTTCAAAATTGGTACGCCTGAAGATATGGGCAACTTCATCAATGCCGTTATTGACGAAAAAGCATTTGACAAAATTGCTTCGTACATCGAATACGTTAAAGAACAAAGCGATGCAGAAATCATCGCAGGTGGCGGATACGACAAGAGCAAGGGTTACTTTATTGAGCCCACTGTTGTGGTAACTTCTAACCCTAAGTTCCGTACCATGGTAGAAGAGATCTTCGGCCCGGTATTGACCATTTATGTTTATGCGGATGCAGATTGGGACGCTATGCTCGAATTAGTAGACAGCACCTCTGACTATGCTTTAACCGGTTCTATTTTCTCTGGCGATCGTTACAAAGCGATTGAAGCTGCCAAAGCACTAGAAAATGCAGCGGGTAATTTCTATATCAACGATAAACCTACGGGTGCCGTTGTAGGCCAACAGCCTTTTGGAGGTGCACGTGGATCGGGAACGAATGATAAAGCGGGATCGTACCTCAACCTACTGCGTTGGGTCAATGCGCGTACAATCAAAGAGACGTTGGTTCCACCAACGGACTACCGCTACCCATTCTTGGGCTAAGCGAAAATTTTTGAATTGCATGAAAAAGGCGCCCAATGGGCGCCTTTTTTTATCCTCTAAATTGGTTGATTTCGCTTTTCGGTAGGTAGACGACTTTTTTCGTTTCAAAGAAATCCGAAGTGAAAACATTCGAAAGGTTGGAGATACGAGCCTTCATGGTGCCGAGCTCCTCTGCGAGGTCACCGCCCTTCAGATACAATAAACCATTGATCCTATCTGCATCGAGGTTCTTTTGCGAAATTTTACCCTTAATCCAGGGTACAAAGCGTTGCATTTGGGTTACTGCGCGCGAAACCACAAAGTCATACGGCCCTTTAAATTCTTCAGCGCGGCCGTGATCTGCACGAACGTTTTC
>CATAQZ010000289.1 GCA_949487015.1 Flavobacteriales bacterium UBA4585 | reverse complement strand
TTTAGAGTTGTAAATGGGTTCGACGCCATAACAACTGATAAGCCGGAGAAAAGTTTACTTGCTCCGAAAAAAAGATCTGGAGGTCGAAACAATCAGGGAAGAATGACAACTCGTAATATTGGAGGTGGTCATAAACAAAAGTATCGTATTATCGATTTTAAAAGAGATAAGCACAATATCCCTGCAACAGTGAAAACAATAGAATACGATCCAAATCGTACTGCATTTATTGCACTATTAAGTTATGCTGATGGAGAAAAGCGTTATGTAATTGCACAAAACGGTTTAGAAGTAGGTCAAACAGTAGTATCAGGAAGTAAGGTTGCTCCAGAAGTTGGAAATGCAATGTTATTGAGTGAGATTCCATTAGGAACTACTATTTCATGTATTGAATTGCACCCAGGTCAAGGAGCTGTTATGGCGCGTTCTGCAGGTTCTTTTGCACAGTTAATGGCAAGAGACGGTAAGTATGCAACTATTAAGTTACCTTCTGGAGAAACAAGACTTGTTTTATTGACTTGTAATGCTACAATTGGAGTTGTATCTAATTCAGACCATCAATTACTAGTATCTGGTAAAGCAGGTAGAAGAAGATGGTTAGGTAGAAGACCAAGAGTGAACGCTGTAAGAATGAACCCTGTCGATCACCCAATGGGAGGTGGAGAAGGTAGAGCTTCTGGTGGACATCCAAGATCTAGAAACGGAATACCTGCTAAAGGATTCAAGACAAGATCTAAGAAGAAAGCAAGTAATAAATACATTATAGAACGTAGAAAGAAATAAATTATGGCAAGATCATTAAAAAAAGGACCTTTCGTTCACTATAAATTAGAGAAAAAAGTGTTAGCCAATGTAGAAGCAGGAAACAAAACCGTAATCAAAACTTGGTCTAGAGCAAGTATGATTACTCCTGATTTCGTTGGACAGACAATTGCAGTTCATAATGGACGTCAGTTTGTACCTGTATATGTTACAGAAAACATGGTAGGTCATAAGTTAGGCGAATTTTCACCAACACGTTCATTTAGAGGACATGCAGGTGCAAAAAATAAAGGTAAAAAATAGCAGCTATGGGAGTTCGTAAAAAAAATATGGCAGATCAGTTAAAAGAAGCTAGAAAGCACAAAGCTTTCGCTAAGCTTACTAACTGTCCTACATCACCAAGGAAAATGCGTTTAGTAGCTAATCAAGTAAGAGGTGTTGAAGTTGAAAAAGCTTTACAAATCTTAAAATTTAGCCCGAAAGAAGCATCTATAAATTTAGAGAAATTGTTATTGTCTGCAATCGCAAACTGGCAAGCTAAAAATGCAGAAGCAAGTATCGAAGATGCAGGATTGTTTGTGAAAACAATTTGTGTAGACAGCGCAGGAATGTTAAAAAGATTAAGACCAGCTCCACAGGGGCGTGCTCATAGAATACGTAAGCGTTCTAATCACGTTACTTTAGAGTTAGGTAGTAAAAACAAAAGCAATTAATCAAAGTAGAAATGGGACAAAAAACTAATCCAATAGGAAATCGTTTAGGAATCATCAGAGGTTGGGAATCTAACTGGTACGGTGGAAATGACTACGGAGATAAAATTGCTGAAGATGACAAAATAAGAAAGTATGTAAATGCTCGATTATTTAAGGCAAGTGTATCAAGAGTAATTATTGAGCGTACGCTTAAACTTGTAACCGTTACTATCACCACTGCACGTCCAGGTATCATTATTGGTAAAGGAGGTCAAGAGGTAGACAAGTTAAAAGAAGAGCTTAAGAAAATTACAGGTAAAGAAGTTCAAATAAATATTTTTGAGATTAAGCGTCCAGAATTAGATGCTAAATTAGTAGCAGCTAGTGTTGCACGTCAAATTGAAAATAGAATTTCTTATAAGAGAGCTATTAAAATGGCAATCCAAGCTACCATGCGTATGAATGCTGAAGGTATTAAAATTCAGATTTCAGGACGTTTAAATGGAGCTGAGATGGCACGTTCAGAACATTTTAAAGAAGGTAGAATACCGTTGTCTACGTTCAGAGCAGATATCGATTATGCACTTGTAGAATCTCATACTACCTATGGAAGATTAGGAGTAAAAGTATGGATTATGAAAGGTGAGGTATATGGTAAGAGAGAATTATCTCCATTGGTAGGATTGTCTAAGAAACAATCAGGACCTAAAGGTGGTGGTGACAGATCGAAACGTCAACAACCTCGTAGTAGAAGAAAATAATTTTTAAAATTAGAAATTAAAAATGTTACAGCCAAAAAGAGTAAAATACCGTAAGGTACAGAAGGCGAAAGGAAATATGACTGGTATTTCTGGTAGAGGAAATCAACTTTCTAACGGTATGTTTGGAATTAAGTCTGTTGACCAAAACCTTTTAACTTCACGTCAGATAGAAGCAGCTCGTATTGCGGCAACTCGTCACATGAAGAGAGAAGGTCAGTTATGGATTAAAGTTTTTCCAGACAAACCTATTACCAAAAAACCTTTAGAGGTTCGTATGGGTAAGGGTAAAGGTGCGCCAGATCATTTCGTTGCAGTTATTAAGCCAGGTAGAATTTTGTTTGAAATTGGTGGTGTACCAATGGATGTTGCAAAAGAAGCTTTACGTTTAGCTGCACAGAAACTTCCAGTAAGAACGAAGTTTGTAGTAGCAAGAGACTTTGATATTAACGCTTAATTCGAAATAGAATGAAACAATCAGAAGTAAAAGAATTATCTATAGCAAATCTTAATGAGAAGCTTGGAGCGTTGCAAAAGAATTATACCGATCTTAAAATGGCTCACGCGATAACTCCTTTGGAGAATCCATTGCAGTTGAGAAGTTTAAGAAGAACTGTAGCAAGAATTGCAACAGAATTAACAAAAAGAGAATTACAATAATTCTATAGTCAGTTTTAAAGATGGAAAAAAGAAATCTTAGAAAAGAGAGGATTGGTGTGGTTTCAAGTAGCAAAATGGAGAAATCTATCGTTGTTGCAGAAACTAAAAGAGTAAAGCACCCAATGTACGGAAAGTTCGTATTAAAGACTAAGAAGTACGTTGCACACGACGAAAAGAATGATTGCAACGAAGGAGATACTGTTAGGATCATGGAAACAAGACCTATGAGTAAATCTAAACGTTGGAGATTAGTAGAAATCCTAGAAAGAGCTAAATAATATGTTACAGACAGAATCAAGATTAAGAGTAGCAGATAACACAGGTGCCAAAGAAGTTTTGGTGATTCGTGTGTTAGGCGGAACGAAAAGACGCTATGCAAGCGTAGGTGATAAGATTGTTGTTACTGTAAAAGCTGCTACGCCAGCGGGAACAGTAAAGAAGGGTCAAGTATCAACTGCGGTAGTTGTTCGCGTAAAGAAAGAAGTGCGTCGTCCAGATGGATCTTACATCCGTTTTGATGACAATGCATGTGTATTATTAGATGCCGGTGGTGGAATGAAAGGAACTCGTGTATTCGGTCCTGTAGCTCGTGAGTTACGTGACAAGCAATACATGAAGATCGTTTCTCTTGCACCAGAGGTACTATAATCTTAACGACATAGATTAAGATGGCAAAGTTTAAAGTAAAAAAGGGAGATCAAGTCAAGGTTCTTGCAGGCGAAAGCAAAGGCAAGGAAGGCCGTATTGTGCGAGTGATCCCTAAAATGAACCGCGTAGTAGTGGAAGGGCTTAACATGATTAAAAAGCACCAGAAACCTAGCGCGTCGAGTCCACAAGGTGGAATTGTCGAAATGGAAGCTCCAATTCACATTTCAAACGTAGCTCTTGTAGATCCTTCTACAAATGAGGTAACACGTGTCGGAAGAAAATTGGATGATAACGGTAACCTAGTACGTTACGCTAAAAAATCCGGTGAGGTATTATCATAATGAATATGACACCTAGACTTAAAACTAAGTACAGCGAAGAGATCAGCGCTAAATTGGTAGAGGAATTCAACTACAGCAATGTAATGATGGTTCCTAAACTAGAGAAGATCGTAGTAAGCCAAGGTATTGGTGCCGCTGTAGCAGACAAGAAACTAGTCGATCAAGCAATCGTTGAAATGACCACAATTACGGGTCAGAAAGCGGTTCCTACGAAATCGAAGAAAGACGTGAGTAACTTCAAATTACGTAAAGGCATGCCAATTGGTGCACGTGTTACGTTGAGAGGTGAGCGCATGTACGAATTTTTGGATCGCCTAATTAGTGCTTCATTGCCACGTATCCGTGATTTCCGCGGTATTAAGGCATCAGGCTTTGATGGACGTGGTAACTACACATTCGGAATTACTGAGCAGATCATTTTCCCGGAAATTGATATTGACAAAGTAAATCGCATATCAGGTATGGATATCACATTTGTAACCTCTGCATCTACCGATAAAGAAGCAAAGGCTTTGTTAACTGCATTTGGAATACCATTCACAAAATAATTGAGCAATGGCTAAAGAATCAATGAAGGCCCGTGAGGTCAAACGTGCAAAACTAGCTGCTAAATACGCTTCAAAGCGTGAGGCATTGAAGGCTGCAGGTGATTACGAAGGATTACAGAAGCTTCCTAAGAATGCTTCTCCGGTTCGCGGTAGAAACCGTTGTAAACTGACAGGTCGTCCGCGCGGATACATGCGTCAATTCGGTCTCTCACGTGTAACATTCCGTGAAATGGCTAACCAGGGTTTGATCCCAGGTGTGAAGAAAGCTAGCTGGTAATTTTAGATTAAACAGAATTATGAATACAGATCCAATTGCAGATTTCCTAACACGAATTCGTAACGGCCAAACGGCTGGAATGCGTGTAGTTGAAATCCCTTCGAGCAAAACTAAAGTTGCTATCGCTACGATTTTAAAAGATCAAGGTTATATCCATGACTTTAAGGTAGAAGAAGTAGCACCTCAAAATGTTTTGAAGGTTGCTTTGAAATATGATAGACTAACTAAGATTCCAGCAATTCGTGAGATCAAGCGAATTTCAAAGCCAGGTCTTCGTCAGTACACAGGTAGTGAAACGCTACCTCGTGTTAAGAACGGACTAGGTATTGCTGTAGTTAGTACATCAAAAGGTTTAATGACTGACAAGCAAGCTCGCAAAGAGAACATCGGTGGCGAGGTTTTGTGTACCGTTAGTTAATATTTAATATTATGTCAAGAATAGGTCAAGCCCCAATTGCCGTGCCTACAGGAGTTGACGTTTCAATCAATGGAAACGTTGTTACTGTAAAAGGAAAATTGGGTGAACTCACTCAGGAATTGAGTAGTGGTATCACTGCATCAATAGATGATACTATCATCACTGTGCAGCGTCCTTCGGAATCGAAGGAGCATAAAGCAAAACACGGTCTTTACCGCGCTCTCATTAACAATATGGTTCTAGGAGTTAGCACTGGTTGGACGCATTCACTAGAGTTAGTGGGTGTAGGTTACCGTGCTTCGAATCAAGGACAACATTTAGATTTGTCTTTAGGTTATTCTCACAATTTCCTCATCAACATACCGTCAGACGTAAAGGTTGAGACGACCATGGAAAAAGGTAAGAATCCAATAATCAAATTGACGTCTCACGACAAGCAATTGGTTGGTGCAGTTACAGCGAAAATTCGCTCGTTACGTAAACCAGAACCTTACAAAGGAAAAGGTGTCAAATTTGTGGGTGAACAAATCCGCAGAAAAGCAGGTAAGTCTGCAGCTAAATAATAGATAGAAATGGCATTAACTAAATCAGAAAGAAGACTTCGCATCCGCAGAAGAATTCGTAAAGTCGTTACAGGTACAGCTCAGAAGCCACGTCTGTCGGTTTTTAGAAGCAATAAGGAAATTTACGCGCAATTAATTGACGATGTAAATCAAGTAACCCTAATGTCTTTCTCTTCTCGTAACAAAGAGTTGGAAGGTGCGACAGGTACTAAAAGTGACAAAAGCTTCCAAGTAGGTGAAGGCTTAGCCAAACTTGCAATGGATAATGGTATAACTGAAGTTTGTTTCGATCGCGGTGGTTACCTCTACCATGGTCGTGTTAAACAATTGGCAGAAGGCGCTCGTAAAGGCGGCTTGAAATTCTAAAATGGCGAATACAATGCATAACGCACGTAAAGTAAAGCCTACGGGTATTGAATTGGTAGACCGCTTGGTAGCGGTAAACCGTGTAACTAAGGTTAACAAAGGGGGTCGTACATTCAGCTTTTCCGCCATCGTAGTTGTTGGTGATGAAAACGGTACTGCCGGTTTTGGAAGTGGTAAGTCTAAAGAAGTAAGTGAGTCTATAGCAAAAGCTGTTGAAGATGCTAAGAAAAACTTATTCCGTATTCCTTTAGTAAAAGGGACTATTCCACACGAAGAGAATGGAAAATTCGCTGGATCTCGCGTATTCTTGCGTCCTGCTTCAAGCGGTACAGGAGTTATCGCTGGTGGTGCGATGCGTGCCGTACTAGAGAGTGTTGGTGTTCATGATGTACTTGCGAAGAGTAAAGGATCCTCTAATCCACAAAACGTAGTTAAAGCAACTTTTGATGCTTTATTGAAGTTGCGTGATGTGAAAGAGATCGCTAGAACTCGCGGTATCTCTGTGGACAAAGTTTTTAACGGATAATTCCCCAGAGGAAATGGCAAAAATTAAGATTACCCAAAAACGCAGCGTCATAGGACGTACTGCTCGCCAAAAAGCAACTATGGATGCTTTAGGCTTGCGTAAAATGAATGCATCAGTAGAAGTTGAAGCGACAGCACAAGTTCTAGGTATGGTGCGCAAGGTGAGTCACCTTGTTGAAGTAGTAGAACTTTAATTAAATAGATAAAAATGGATTTATCAAATCTCAAACCTGCGGAGGGTGCAACCCACAGCCGTAAGCGAGTAGGTCGAGGTGAAGGCTCTGGACACGGAGGTACCTCTACGCGCGGACACAAGGGAGCACAATCGCGTTCAGGTTACAGTCGTAAAATCGGTTTTGAAGGTGGGCAAATGCCACTTCAACGTCGTGTACCAAAGTTCGGATTCACGAATCCAAACCGTGTAGAATACAAAGGATTGAATTTGGATACGCTCCAGTCTCTTGTTGAAGCAAAAAAACTGACAACTACCATTACTGTTGCGGATTTAGTAAACAATGGTCTTGTTGGTAAGAAAGAGTTAGTGAAAGTTCTAGGCCGCGGTGACGTGACGATGAAATTGGACATCACGGCTCATGCATTTAGTAAATCTGCGATCGCTGCTCTCGAAGCAAACGGTGGTACAGCAACTACTTTGTAATTAGATGAAACGTTTTATAGAAACCATAAAAAATATCTGGGCAATCTCAGAGCTGAAGGACAAAATCCTTACAACTCTAGGATTACTATTGATATATAGAATTGGTTCTACGGTTCTTCTTCCTGGTGTTGATCCTGAAAGTTTAACGCAGTTGCAAGCACAGACCTCTGAAGGTCTGTTGGGTGTGTTAAATGCGTTTACTGGTGGTGCGTTCTCACGCGCTTCAGTTATGGCTTTAGGTATTATGCCTTATATCTCTGCTTCCATTATCATTCAGTTAATGGGTATGGCAGTTCCTGCTGTTCAGAAGATGCAGAAAGATGGGGAGAGTGGTCGCCGTAAGTTGAATCAAATTACTCGTTATCTAACGATTCTCATTGCTGGTGTTCAGGCTCCGTCTTATTTGGCGAATCTTAGTGCCCAAGGCGTTTCTCTAACTTTGGATCCTGGTACATTCTGGTTCCTGGCATGGGTTACTTTGACAACGGGTACCATCTTCGCGATGTGGTTAGGAGAACGCATTACAGATAAAGGAATCGGTAATGGTATTTCGCTACTCATTATGGTGGGTATCATTGCGACTTTGCCACAAGCATTCCTTCAGGAAATGTTGAGTCAGGTAGGACAAGGTGCCGGTTGGGTGGCGTTTATAATTGAATTGTTTGCGCTGTTTGTGATAACGATGTTTGCAATCGCCTTGACACAAGCGGTCCGTCAGATTCCAGTACAGTACGCGAAACAAGCTGCTGGTGGTCGTGCGGCAACTACGCCATCTGCACGTCAGTATTTACCTTTAAAGGTGAACGCTGCAGGTGTAATGCCGATCATCTTTGCACAGGCAATCATGTTCATCCCTATTACTGTTCTTCAGTACAGCGGCGCTGAGGGTGATAGTGTTAGTTGGTTAATTACGGTATTCGGAAATATTCAAGGCTTATGGTACAATGTAGCATTCGCTGTATTGATCATAGTCTTCACCTATTTCTATACTGCAATACAAGTAAATACAAACTCCATCGCAGATGATTTGAAGCGTAATGGAGGGTTTGTTCCTGGTATCAAGCCGGGTGCGCCAACTGCAGAGTTTTTAGATACAGTACTAAGTAGAATTACTTTCCCAGGTTCATTATTGCTCGCTTTAGTAGCAATCTTGCCAGCAGTTGCAATGACTGTAGGCTTGAATACACAATGGGCGTATTTCTATGGAGGAACTTCATTACTCATTACAGTGGGAGTTATTCTCGATACATTACAGCAGATTGAAAGCTATTTATTGAATAGACATTACGATGGCTTAATGAAGACTGGAAAGTTGAGAGGTAGAAACACACAAAGCACGTTTAGTTAATATGGCGAAGCAAAGCGCAATAGAGCAAGACGGAACTGTAACAGAAGCATTGTCAAATGCAATGTTTCGTGTGGAGTTAGAGAATGGTCACGTAGTGACAGCGCATATCTCAGGAAAAATGAGAATGCACTACATCAAACTACTGCCTGGTGATAAAGTAAAACTAGAAATGAGCCCATACGATTTGTCAAAGGCTCGTATAACGTACAGATACTAGAGAAATGAAAGTAAGAGCATCAGTTAAAAAGCGTAGCGTGGACTGCAAGATTGTTCGCCGTAAAGGACGCTTATATGTAATTAACAAGAAGAACCCCAAGTTCAAGCAACGTCAGGGTTAACCAATAATAGAAGAAAAAGACTATGGCAAGGATTGCAGGTGTAGACTTACCCAGAACCAAACGTGGTGTTATTGGCCTGACTTATATCTACGGAGTTGGCTTAAGCCGCTCTCAGGAGATTTTGGACAAGGCAGGTGTAAGTGAAGATGTAAAAGTTCAGGATTGGACGGATGAGCAGTTAACTGCTATTCGAGGTGTAATTGCTGACGAGTACAGAGTAGAAGGTGAATTACGTTCAGAGGTTCAGTTGAATATCAAGCGTATGATGGACATCGGTTGTAACCGTGGTATTCGTCACCGTTTGGGACTTCCACTACGCGGACAGCGTACGAAGAACAATTCGCGTACTAGAAAGGGTAAGAGAAAAACGGTTGCTAACAAGAAGAAAGCGACTAAATAATAGTTAGTATGGCTAAGAAACAGACTAAACAAACAAAGAAGCGTAAAGTGCGCATCGACGCTGTCGGTGAAGCGCACATCGGATCTTCTTTTAACAACATCATTATCTCGTTGACGAACAATCAAGGGCAAGTAATCTCTTGGTCGTCTGCCGGTAAGATGGGCTTCCGTGGTTCAAAAAAGAACACTCCTTACGCTGCTCAGATGGCAGCTGAAGATTGTGGTCGTGTAGCATTGGAAGCAGGACTTAAGAAAGTGAAGGCTTACGTTAAAGGTCCAGGTAATGGGCGTGAGAGTGCGATTCGTTCGCTCCACAACTTAGGAATAGAGGTTATTGAAATCATTGATATCACTCCAACGCCTCACAACGGTTGTCGTGCACCTAAGAAACGTCGCGTTTAATAAATAGAGAAGAACAATATTATGGCAAGATATAGAGGACCAAAAACAAAGATCGCTCGCCGCATGGGTGAGCCAATCTTTGGCCCAGATAGCTCTTTTGAAAAGCGTAAGTACCCTCCAGGTCAGCACGGAAATACCCGTCGTCGTGGAAAGAAAAGCGAATATTCAGTACAGCTACAAGAAAAGCAAAAAGCGAAATACACCTATGGTATATTAGAGCGTCAATTTGCACGTATGTTTGATAAAGCTTCTCGTAGTAAAGGCAAAACAGGTGATGTATTGCTTCAACTTTGTGAGAGTCGCTTAGACAACGTTGTCTTCCGTTTAGGATTAGGTAAAACTCGCGATGGCGCCCGTCAGTTAGTAGGTCACCGTCACGTCACAGTGAATGGTCAGATCGTTAACATTCCTTCAATGAATGTTACTCCAGGCGATGTGATTGGAGTTCGTGAAAAGTCTAAGTCTTTGGTAGTAATTGCTGAAGCATTAGCTAGCCGTGGAACTGAGTACCCATGGTTGGAATGGAATGAAAGTAAAATGGAGGGTACCTTCTTAAGTGTACCTTCTCGCGATGCAATCCCTGAGAATATCAAGGAGCAGCTCATCGTCGAATTGTACTCTAAATAATAATCACCTTATACTCTCTTATATGGCTATCCTTAATTTCCAGAAGCCCGAAAAAGTAATAATGAACGCTTCCACTGATTTCAGTGGTCAGTTCGAGTTTAGACCTTTGGAGCCTGGTTACGGTCTTACCGTTGGTAATGCACTCCGTAGAGTTTTGCTTTCCGGTCTTGAAGGTTTTGCCTTGACTTCATTGAGAATTGAAGGTGTTGACCATGAGTTCACCACCATTCAAGGTGTTGTTGAAGATGTAACTGAGATTGTTCTAAACTTGAAGCAAGTTCGTTTTAAGCAACAAATCGAGGCTCAGGATACTGAAACGGTTAAGTTCACAATCAGCGGTAAAGAACAGTTAGTTGCTGGCGATTTCGCATCGCACATCAGCGCTTTCCAAGTATTGAATCCAGATCACGTTATCTGTAACATGGATCCAAGCGTTAGTTTGACCATGGAAATGGTAATCGAGAAAGGTCGCGGATATGTTGGTGCTGAAATGAACAAGAAAGCAGATGCTCCAATAGGAACAATTGCTTTAGACAGCATCTATACACCGATCAAGAACGTGAAGTATTCAGTTGAAAACTATCGTGTTGAGCAAAAGACCGATTACGAAAAATTGGTTTTTGAGATTGATACAGACGGTTCAATTCATCCAAAAGATGCACTGACAGAAGCGGCGAAAATTCTAATTCACCACTTCATGCTGTTCAGTGATGAGCGTATTAGTTTAGAGGATGAAGAGTCTTCAGAAACTGAAAGCTACGATGAAGAAGCATTGCACATGCGTCAGTTGCTTAAAACTAAGCTACATGACATGGACTTAAGTGTTCGTGCTTTGAACTGTTTGAAAGCAGCGGAGGTAGATACGTTGGGTGATTTAGTGACATTCTCTAAATCGGATTTAATGAAATTCCGCAACTTCGGTAAGAAGTCTCTTACTGAGCTGGAGGAGTTAGTTGAAAGTAAAAACTTGAGCTTCGGGATGGATATCTCAAAATATAAGCTCGATAAAGAATAAGCATGAGACACGGTAAAAAATTTAACCACCTCGGTAGAAAAACTGCGCATAGAAAAGCGATGTTGAGTAACATGGCTGGCTCATTAATTGAGCACAAACGTGTAATGACAACAGTACAAAAAGCTAAGGCTTTACGTAAAGTAATTGAGCCATTAGTAACTCGTTCAAAGGAGAATACTACGCACAATCGTCGTATTGCTTTTGCAGTATTACGTCAGAAAGAAGTGGTAACTGAATTATTCAATGTAGTAGGTCCTAAGGTCGGTGATCGTCCAGGAGGATATACTCGTATCATCAAAACAGGAAACCGTCAAGGTGATAATGCAGAGATGTGTATGATTGAATTGGTTGACTTCAATGACATGTATGGGAAAGACGAGAAGAAGAAGACTACTCGTCGTAGCCGTCGTGCGAAAACTGAAACTGCTCCTGCAGTTGAGGAAGCTGCACCAGTTGCTGAAGCACCTGCAGCAGCAGAAGAATCAAAAGAAGAATCTGCTGAATAACAAAGAATTAATGCACCAAATCGGTCATTGTTAAGTAATTTCGAGGGGAAATTAGGTGCAAGCCTGGTTTCCCCTTTTTTTTGAAGATAGCGACTCATGAAAGAATCAAACAAAAAAGCTGTTTTACTACTCGAAGATGGCGCAGTGTTTTATGGCACTTCCACTGGGCTGGACGGTACTGCCTACGGAGAAATATGTTTTAATACTGGTATGACAGGGTATCAAGAGATCTTTACAGATCCTTCTTACTTCGGTCAGTTAATGGTAATGGCTACTTCACACATCGGGAATTACGGTGTTAAGGATACGGAAGTTGAAAGTAAGCATATTCAGATTGCGGGATTAGTTACCAAAAATTTCAGTGAGGTTGCATCTAGAACCGGTAAGACAGACAGTTTGTATGGTTACTTCGAAAAAGAAGGTAAAGTAGCGATTAGAGATATCGATACTCGTGCGCTTGTCCGTCACATTCGCGATTCAGGGGCAATGAATGCCGTGATATCTACAGAGATTCATGATATAGAAGCTCTAAAGCAAGAATTAACGAATTGTCCTTCCATGGAGGGTTTGGCTTTAGCGCCCACGGTAAGTTGCACAGAGTCTTATGAGGTAGGTCCTGTTGATTCTGCAATAAAAATCGCCGCACTAGATTTAGGTATTAAAGAAAACATCATTCGTTGCATGACTGAAAGAGGCGCGCGCGTAAAGGTTTTCCCTTGGAATACGAGTACTGAAGAAATGCTGGAATGGAGTCCTAACGGTTTGTTCTATTCGAACGGTCCTGGTGATCCGGCTGCTTCTCCAGAAGTGGTTGCCGAGGTAGCTAAAGGAATCGGATCTGGTTTACCTGTGTTTGGAATCTGTTTAGGGCACCAAATGATTGCATTAGCGAGTGGATTGTCAACCTTCAAAATGCATAACGGTCACCGTGGGATAAATCACCCGGTGAAGAACATTGAAACGGGTAAAGGTGAAATCACATCGCAGAATCACGGTTTCGTAGTGAATATGGAGGATGTTGAAAAGGCCGAAAATGTAGATTTAACTCACATTCATTTGAATGATCAAACTGTGGCGGGAATTAAGCGTACGGATGCGAATTGTTTCTCTGTTCAATTCCACCCTGAGGCAAGCCCAGGTCCACATGATAGTAGATACTTATTTGACGAATTCATAGAACGAATAAAGAACCACTAGTCCGCAAGGAACAAGAACTAACACTCTAAAAAGAAACAATATGTCTGTTATTACGCATATTCATGCAAGACAAATTTTGGATTCACGTGGTAATCCAACAGTTGAAGTTGATGTAATTACATCGACCGGTGCAATGGGAAGAGCTGCGGTGCCCTCTGGTGCATCGACGGGGATTCACGAAGCAGTAGAATTACGCGATGAGGATGCTAGCGTATACATGGGTAAAGGTGTATTACAAGCCGTTCAAAATGTAAATGACATCATAGCACCAGAATTGGAAGGTGAGATCGTTACCGAGCAAGCAGAGATTGATCAGATAATGATTGATTTAGACGGAACTGAGAACAAAGGAAAGCTAGGTGCTAATGCCATCTTAGCCGTTTCTTTAGCAGTTGCAAAGGCAGCGGCAGAAAGTACCGGTCAGTCCTTGTACCGCTACATAGGCGGGGTCAACGCAAGAACGTTGCCTGTTCCCATGATGAACATCTTAAACGGTGGTTCACACGCTGATAATTCAATTGACTTTCAAGAGTTCATGGTAATGCCTTTTGGCGCTGAATCATTCAGTCAAGCATTACGTATGGGTACAGAGGTATTCCATAATTTAAAGAAAGTACTAAAGAGCAAAGGTTACTCAACAAACGTAGGTGACGAAGGCGGTTTTGCTCCATCTATTGGTTCTAATGAGGAAGCACTAGAAATTATTCTAGAAAGCATTGAGAAAGCAGGATACAAGCCAGGTGAGGATATCTGGATTGCAATGGATGCGGCGGCTTCTGAATTTTATAATGAAGAAAAAGGTACCTACGTATTCCATAAGAGCGACGGTCGCGAATTAACGTCCGATGAGATGGTTGATTATTGGGCAAACTGGATTGAAAAATATCCAATTGCGTCAATCGAAGATGGTCTTCACGAAGACGATTGGGCGGGATGGGCTAAACTTCACGCGAAGATTGGTGATAAGGTCCAATTGGTAGGTGACGATTTATTCGTGACTAACGAGAAACGCGTTGCACGCGGTATCGAAGAAGGAAGTGCGAATTCGGTTTTGATTAAAGTAAACCAGATAGGTACGCTTACCGAGACTATCAATACGGTAACGCTCGCAAACCGTCATATGATGACCGCAGTGATGTCACACAGATCAGGTGAGACAGAAGACTCAACAATCGCAGATTTAGCTGTAGCGTTGAATACGGGTCAGATTAAAACGGGTTCTGCATCTCGATCGGATCGTATGGCGAAATACAATCAACTATTGAGAATTGAAGAAGAGCTCGGAGAAAATGCAGTTTTCCCGGGTAAAAACTTCAGATTCATTAGCTAATAATACTCGAAAACCTATCTATCATGGAAAAAATTAAAGAACAGTTTAGAGATATCTTTCCGGACATCGTAGCCGATACCAAGGCTTTTCTAAAAGCCAATGGTGATAAGACTATTGGTGAGATTAAGGTGAGTCAGCTATACGGTGGTATGCGCGGTATGCCTGCCCTTATTTGCGAGACTTCGAAATTGGATCCTGATGAAGGTATTCGCTTTCGTGGCTACAGTATTCCTGAACTTCAAGAGAAACTTCCTAAGTATCCTGGTGGCGAGCAGCCTTTACCAGAAGGATTGTTTCATTTAATGTTAATGAATGAAGTTCCTACTGAGGCTGAAGCACGCCGTTTAAGTAATAACTGGGTTCGTCGTAATAATGTTCCGGTTCATGTATTCAAGGCTATTGATGCACTACCAACCCGTACTCACCCGATGACACAGTTTACTGTAGCTATCATGGCAATGCGTACGGAAAGTGAATTTGCTAAGGCATACAGTCGCGGTGTACATAAAAGCGAATACTGGGACGCGACTTACGAAGATTCAATGAATCTCATTGCTCGTTTACCGCGTGTTGCTGCGTACATCTACCGTCGTATGTACCATAACGATCAGCATATTGAACCAGATCCGAGCTTAGACTGGTCGGGTAACTTCGCACACATGTTGGGCTTCGACAACGACGAGTTCAAAGAATTGATGCGTTTGTACATGACCATTCACGCCGATCACGAAGGCGGAAACGTTAGTGCACATACAGTTCATTTGGTTGGGTCTGCATTAAGCGATGCATACTTGAGCTTTGCAGCCGGTATGAATGGTCTAGCTGGGCCTTTACATGGCCTTGCGAATCAAGAGGTGATTCGTTGGATTAATAACATGCGTCAAGAATTGGGTGGTGGTTTGCCAACAAAAGAGCAGATTGCGAGCTATTGTAAGAAAACACTGGCGGATGGTAAAGTTATTCCAGGTTTTGGACATGCGGTATTACGTAAGACGGATCCTCGGTATACCGCACAACGAGAATTCGCTAAGGCGAAAATGCCAAATTCAGAGTTGTTTAAAATTGTCAGCATGATCTATGAGGTGGTGCCGGATATTTTAAGTGCGACTGGTAAAGTCAAAAACCCTTGGCCAAATGTTGATGCACACAGTGGCCAATTACTCACTCATTATGGCTTGGTAGAATATGAATTCTATACGGTATTGTTTGGTGTGGCACGTTCGCTGGGAACGTTATCAAATTTGATATGGGATCGTGCAATGGGAATGCCGATTGAACGTCCAGGATCTACTACAACGGATTTACTAAAAGAAAAATTGAAGTAATTCCATTGAACGGAAAATGAAGGGCCTCGGGAAAATCGTTTTCCGAGGCCTTTTTGTTTGATTTACAGTGGTATTATGTGTCATAAGTTATTATATTTGCACCCCTTTTCGGACATGAAGCACATTACCGACTAGGAATACTAAAAACTACAACCACTCTTAGAGTTAATGGGAAGTGTGTGCAAATCTCTGAGATACAAGTAAATCTCTCATGTCAGAAGAGAATCAAGTACCTGCAGAAGAGGTACAACAAGAGACTCCAGCTCAGGAGACTCCACAAACAGAAGAAACCGTAGTAGAAACCCCTGTTGCAGCCGCAACTGAAGAAGTAGTCCCTGAAGCTCCTGCTGCAGTAGCTACTGAGGAAGTTGCTGAGGAAGTAGTTCCTGAAGCTCCTGCATTTAGTTGGGCAGACGTAGAAGGCGGTGCAGATACAGATAGCGGCGAACGTCAAGCGTTGGTTGATCTGTATGCAGAAACTTTAGGTTCTTCGGTTGAGCATCAAGTCGTTGAAGGTAAGGTTACCGTAAAGACTGACCGTGAAGTAATTATCGACATCAACTCTAAGAGTGAAGGTGTAGTGAGCTTGAATGAGTTCCGTTACAACCCTGAATTAGCAGTTGGCGATACGGTAGAAGTATTGGTTGATCGCCAGGAAGACAAAAACGGTCAGTTGGTATTATCACATAGAAAAGCACGTTCGATCAAAGCTTGGGACCGTGTTAACGAAGCGCATGATAACGACGAAATCGTTAAAGGTTACGTTAAGGCACGCACGAAAGGTGGTATGATCGTAGATGTATTCGGTTTAGAGGCATTCTTGCCAGGGTCGCAAATCGACGTTAAGCCAATCCGCGATTACGACCAGTACGTTGATAAAACAATGGAATTCAAAGTGGTTAAAATTAACCACGAATTCAAAAACGTTGTTGTTTCTCACAAAGCACTTATCGAAGCGGATCTTGAAGAGCAGAAAAAAGAGATCATCGGTAAATTGGAGAAAGGACAAGTTCTTGAAGGTACCGTTAAGAACATTACGTCGTACGGTGTATTCATCGACTTGGGCGGTGTAGATGGTTTAGTTCACATCACTGATTTGAGCTGGAGCCGTATCAACCACCCGTCTGAAGTTGTAGAATTGGATCAAAAAATTAACGTGGTTATCCTTGATTTCGATGAAGGTAAAACACGTATTCAATTAGGTCTCAAGCAACTTGAGAAGCACCCATGGGATGCCCTAGACGAAAACCTAAGCGTTGGTGACAA
This sequence comes from Flavobacteriales bacterium UBA4585, assembly GCA_949487015.1. Classification (GTDB taxonomy): domain Bacteria; phylum Bacteroidota; class Bacteroidia; order Flavobacteriales; family Schleiferiaceae; genus UBA10364. The sequence continues at coordinate 5,656 of CATAQZ010000289.1, read as the reverse complement.
GGTGAAAGGTAAAGTAGTTGTATTGGCAGATTATGGTGCATTCGTTGAAATTCTTCCAGGAGTTGAAGGTTTGATTCACGTTAGTGAAATGAGCTGGTCAGCACACTTACGTAGTGCTGGTGATTTCATGAAAGTTGGTGATGAAGTTGAAACTGAAGTATTGACTTTAGACCGTGAAGATCGTAAGATGAGCTTAGGTATTAAGCAATTGACTACTGATCCATGGACTGATATTACTACAAAATACCCGCAAGGCTCTAAGCACGAGGGTACGGTACGTAACTTCACGAACTTCGGTATTTTCTTAGAGCTAGAAGAAGGAATTGATGGTTTGATCCACATTTCTGATTTGAGCTGGACTAAGAAAATCAAGCATCCTTCAGAGTTTACGACCATTGGCGCTAAGCTAGAGGTAGTAGTTCTAGATATCGATGCAGATAATCGTCGTTTGAGTCTAGGCCACAAACAAGTTGAGTCTAATCCGTGGGATGCATATACTGATGTATTCGCTGTAGGTAAGACTGTAACGGGTACCATGATTAATTCTGGTGACAAAGGCGGTGATGTTAAGTTTGACGCTTACGATGGCGTTGAAGCGTATTGTCCTGCACGTCACATCACAAAGGAAGATGGTGCGAAGCTTGAAAAAGGTGAAACTGCTGAATTCAAAGTAATCGAATTCAATAAGGACAACCGCCGTATTGTTGTATCTCACGTAGGTACATATAAGGAGGTTGAAATGAAGAAAGGCCGTAGTGGCGGAGGTGGTAACAAAGGCGGAAACGTTTCTGTACCTAACCAAAACGTAGAGCGTTCAACTATGGGCGATCTAGATGCTTTAGCAGCTTTGAAAGAGCAAATGGATAACGATAACAAGTAGATCTTGTTTGAGTCTTATGAAGTCCTCGAGCCTTTGGGTTCGGGGACTTTTTTTATGGGTGCTATTGTGATGCGGTAGAAGAGCCCTAAATTCGGAATATGAGAATAGGAGAAATAATAAACGCTTTAGAAGAGTGGGCGCCCCCAGGACTCCAGGAATCGTACGATAACAGTGGACTCATTGTTGGATCGTTGGACTGGGAAACCAATGGTGTTCTAGTAGCATTGGATTGTCTAGAATCGGTTGTGGATGAGGCCATAGAAAAAAAGGTTCAGTGCATTATTGCACATCACCCCATTGTTTTCAGTGGATTAAAACGCTTCAATGGGCGTACCTATGTTGAACGCGTTATTATGAAAGCCATAAAACACAATATCGCGATTTATGCGATCCACACAAATTTAGATAATGTATTGTGGGGTGTAAATGCTAAAATCATGTCTTTGCTGGGTGTTTCCAATCACAAAGTGCTCAGTCCAATCGCTGATACGCTTTATAAATTCCAGGTGTATGTTCCCAAGGCGGCACGAAATGAGATCGCTGAGGCAGTATTTGCTGCCGGTGGTGGAAAGGTAAGCGCTTATGAGGAGTGTAGTTTTACGACCAGCGGTACAGGGACGTTTAAACCATCACAAGGTACAAATCCAGTTATTGGTGAAATAGGTATACGAGAAGAGGTTGATGAGGTAAAATTGGAATTTATAGTGCCCAATTTTGTGAAATCGGCCGTAGAGCGCGCGGCACGTGCTGCCCATCCATACGAAGAGATGGCATATGAGTGGTTAAACATCGCCAATAAGGCAACCGACTATGGCGCTGGAGCGTATGGGGAATTGCCGGAAGCAATGCCGTTTGATGCGTTTTTAGAACACGTAAAAACAACGTTTGGGACGACCATTCGGTACACAATACCTATTGCAGACAAAGTTCGTACAGTCGCTGTTTGCGGGGGGTCAGGTAGTTTTTTGCTTGGTGCAGCTAAGGCGATGAAAGCCGACGTTTTTCTCACCGCAGATTACAAATACCACCAGTTCTTTGACGCGGAAGCAGCTATAACAATATTGGATGTTGGACATTTTGAAAGTGAGCAGTTTACAATCGGTCTAATTGCTGAGTTCATTGAGAAAAAATTCCCTAAATTTGCCGTCCTCACAACAGAGGTCAACACAAATCCTATTCAGTACTATTAGTATGGCTAAGAAGGCAAAAGAGATCAGCGTAGAAGACAAGCTAAGAGCACTTTACGATCTACAGATCATTGATCGTCGCATCGACGAGATTCGCGCAATGCGCGGTGAACTCCCATTGGAGGTAGAAGATTTGGAAAGTGAAGTTGCAGGTTTAGAGACTCGTATGGAGAAAGTAAACAACGAGGTTGCAGATCTAGAACAAGATATCAAGGACAAATTACTCTTAATCAAAGAGAGCGAAGAGAAAATGGCGAAATACGCCAAGGATCAGGAGCAAGTTCGCAATAATCGTGAGTTTGAAGCTATCGCTAAAGAGATTGAGTATCAGGAATTGGAGATCCAATTAGCAGAGAAACGTATTAAGGAATTCAACGCACGTATTGATTCAAAGAAAGAAGTCAATGCAGAGGCGGGAGAGCGTCTTGCAGAGCGTAAGCAGCACCTTGAGCATAAAGTAGCGGAACTAGACAGCATCATGTCGGAGACGCAGAAAGAAGAGGAGATGCTATTGGCTAAGTCTGAAGAGACTAAAGGCACAATAGAGTCTCGTTTAGCAGAAGCATACGATCGTATTCGTAGCGCAACTAAAAATAAGTTAGCCGTTGTTTCTGTGGAACGTGGTGCATCTGCGGGTTCATTCTTTGTGATTCCACCACAACGTCAAATGGAATTAGCACAGCGCAAAAAAATCATGATAGATGAGCACAGTGGTCGTATTCTAGTTGATCCATTATTGGCTCAAGAGGAAGAAGAGAAGATGCAACAGATGATTGCAGGTTGGTTGAAATAACCGGAACTGCATTACAGATACTAAAAAACCCGCGGCCAAAGGCCGCGGGTTTTTTTATGCTAAGTACTTGGACTGTGAGCGAGCTCACAAACCATGATATTTCTAATCCTTACTTCGTACAGACGTACAACATTTCGCGCTTAGGGAGTGCATATTTTGAGAACCATTCCGCTGGCAATTCTTTAGCTGCGTCAAAGGTCGTTACTTTGAAACCTGCGGCGGTTAAGCGCTCAGGGTAATCTTGACCGTACAAACGAACATGATCGTATTGACGGAAACGACGCTCACGTTCTGCAGGATCTTTAATGCTAGGGTCCTCATCCGTTTGAGTGTAGTCAGGGTCTAAAGGTACCTGCATGATGGCCAAGCCGCCGGGTTTTAAAATACGATGCAGTTCACGCATAGCTTGTTGGTCGTCGTCTACATGTTCTAAAACATGATTACAAAAAATGGTATCATAGGTATCGTCTTCCAAAGGAATGTTCTGTACATCAAATCGAAGATCGGCCAATGGCGAAAAGAGATCCGCTGTGGTATAGTCCAAATGCTTCATTTTCTTAAACCGACCATAGAAACATTGTTCTGGAGCAATATGCAATAAGTTTTGCGGCTCCGTTAAGAAGTTTGTGTAGTCCTTAAGGTAGAGCCATAGTAGCCGATGGCGCTCCAATGAATTCGTTCCAGGGCACAAAGCGTCTTCACGCTGGTTAGGACCGTAGCCATAAGGGAAGAACCTACTGTAGCCTCTCCCGTCTATAGGATCGATAAATTTAGATCCTTTGAAAATTACGGGAGCGACCCATTGAACCAAATAGCTCAATCGAATAAGAAGGGGGCGTGGCACTTTTGCCAATGCCCATTTCATAATGCTTGAAATCATAGTTTCTCGTATTCAGCAGGTTCCAAACCTAACGCGTCATAAATGTACTGGAAGGTACTTAGAATTTCAGGCTCGCCGTTAACGACGGCAACATCGTGCTCAAAATGTGCACTGTTTTTTCCATCGGCGGTAAGGATAGTCCAGCCATCTTCAAGTTGTTTGATGCGCTGTGTACCTAGGTTAATCATAGGCTCGATGGCGATGACTAAACCTTCCTGGATTTTCTTGCCTCTACCGCGTTTACCGTAGTTGGGAACTTGCGGTTCTTCATGCATTTTCACCCCTAAACCGTGTCCAACTAGCTCGCGAACAACACCATATCCGCGGCTTTCAGTGTATTCTTGAATGGCAGCACCTATATCTCCGATACGATTACCTGCGCGTACTTCTCGAATACCGGCATATAGAGATGCTTTGGTATCTTCTAACAATTGGGCCGTTGCTGCATCAACTTCACCGATGGGAAAAGTATACGCGTGGTCACCATAATAGCCGTTCATGAAAACTCCGCAATCTACACTCATGATGTCTCCTTCTTGAAGCGGTGATTTACCAGGGATGCCATGCACAACATGCGCGTTTGGAGACATGCAAAGGCTGTTTGGAAAACCATACATTCCTAGAAATCCAGGTTCGCCACCGTGGTCGCGAATGAACTCCTCAGCTTTTTTATCCAATTCTAAAGGGATAGCGCCGGGTACTACTAAAGGTGCAAGCATCCCTAAGGTCTTGCTAACCAATTGCGCGCTTTCACGCATCAATTCTATTTGCTCAGCGCTTTTGTATTTTATCATTTCTTCGCTTTCAATAAATTTACTCCCGTCATTTCTTCCGGTTGCGCAACGCCCATTAGTGCCAATACGGTTGGTGCGATATCGCCTAGTTTTCCTTCATTTAAAGCAAACTCTTCCGACGAAGATCCTACCAGGAAACACGGGACGTCAGTCGTAGTATGCGCTGTATTAGGACTTCCATCTTCGTTTAGCATACAATCTGCATTACCGTGGTCGGCGAGAATGATAAACTGGTAATCTTGTTCCAATCCTGCTTCAACCACGGAATGGAGGCAATGATCTACCGTCTCACACGCTTTAACAGCTGCTTCCATTACACCCGTGTGGCCCACCATATCGGGGTTGGCAAAATTCAAGCAAATAAAATCGGTTTTCCCTTCTTTAAGCTTCGGGACAATGGCATCTCTAATGTCTCCTGCACTCATTTCAGGTTGAAGGTCGTATGTTGCTACCTTAGGTGAAGGACATAGTAAACGTTCCTCACCTTCAAAAGGTTCTTCGCGACCGCCTGAAAAGAAGAACGTTACGTGCGGGTACTTTTCTGTTTCAGCAATTCTTATTTGAGTCTTGCCAGCTGTTTCTAAAACTTCGCCCAAAGTATTCGATAGATTATCCTTTCGAAAAACTACTTCCACCCCTTTAAAAGTATCGTCATAGCTGGTCATGGTAACATAGTGTAAATTCAATGCACTCATGTTGTGCTCTGGGAAATCGCGCTGCGTCAAAACTTCTGTAATCTCACGACCACGATCGGTACGGAAATTAAAGACTAGAACAACATCGTTTTCTTGAATGGTCGCTAAAGGTGCACCCGCTTCGTTGACCACAAAAAGTGGTTCCATGAATTCATCTGTTGTTCCTGCCGCATACTGCGTTTTTACAGCTTCAACGATATTATCTGTGGCGGTTCCTTTGCCGTGAACTAGTAGGTGGTAGGCACGCGCAACACGCTCCCAGCGCTTGTCACGGTCCATGGCGTAGTAGCGCCCTACAACACTGGCCATACGCCCGGTTGTGGCATCCATATGATCAATTAAATCCTTTAGGTAATCTGCACCGCCTGTTGGATCGGTATCTCGTCCATCAGTAAATGCATGAACGAAAACGTTTTCAAATGCTTCA
>CATAQZ010000288.1 GCA_949487015.1 Flavobacteriales bacterium UBA4585 | reverse complement strand
TTAGAGTGTATTCCCGATTTGCTCTTTGATTTTTTCCAGTTCGTCTTTCATTTGAACAACGTACTGTTGCATCGGTGCATAGTTGCTTTTCGAACCTACCGTATTTATTTCCCGACCAATTTCTTGAGCGATGAAGCCTAATTTTTTTCCGGTATTTTCCTTCAGCATGGTTTCGCGGAAGTATTTAATATGATTGGCTAAGCGTACTTTCTCTTCATTAATATCGAGTTTCTCAATGTAGAAAACGACCTCTTGTTCGAATCGGTTCGAATCCACTTCAACACCCTCTAGACCCTTCATAAGTCGTTCGCGAACGGCATCTAAACGTGCGCCTTCATGGGGCTCGATTCCTTTCATAGCATCTTCTATGGATGCCAGTCTTTCCTCGTAATCTACAGCAATAGATGCCCCCTCTTGAGTTCTAAATTCTACTAAGGCGGCGATCGCTTCGTGCAGCAAGCCTTTTAAAAAGGCCCATTCCTCTTCACTCATTTCCGATTTTCCGCTGCTCATAACATCAGGCATACGCATTACGGCAGCAATCAAATCACCTTTGGTGGCAGCTTCTCGTTCTAAAACGGTCAGTTGTTCGAGATAGGCTTTCGCTAAGTCCATATTGATGCTAGACGCACTTTCAATACCTGTAACCTCAGCATAAATATTGATATCGACTTTACCACGGTTTAATGCGGCACCCACAATCTTGCGGATGTCCAATTCTTTTTCACGGAATAGGGATGCAATGCGCGCGTTTAAATCCAACCCTTTGCTGTTTAAACTGCGAATTTCTACGGTGATTTTTTTACCAGCAAATTGGCCAATGGCTTTACCGAAACCGGTCATGCTTTGAATCATGGAAACAAAATTTTCGCTAAGGTAGGAAACTCAAGCCACGTTAGGCGTTGCGTTTTCGACCATAAAAGCTCACGAAATAAACGCCAAGGAAAATTGCTGCACCGCCAAAAAGCATATGAATGCTCCACTGCTCGCCTCCAAAGAAGAAGCTTAGTATACTGGCAACGAGCGGCTGCAGGTATATGTAGGCTCCTACTGTAGCGGGATGTAAGGTTTTAAGCGCAATGATATTGCCTAAATACGTGAGGAACGTGGTGCCGAGAATAACAAACACCACCGAACCAATTATGGGCCCGTTCCAAAGCTCCCAGGGTATTTCGGGAATTTGCGGCCCCCCAAAGGGCAGTACGAGAAACACCCCAAAAGTGAAAACCCACCGAATGACAAAGAGTGCATTATACTTTGACATTAGCGGTTTGACAAGGACGAGATACGTAGCATAACAGGTGGCATTGATAAGCACGAACACGTTTCCACGCGAAACATCATTGCTAAAGAGGCCACTAAGATCAAATTGATTTCCGGAATAGATGAGCCAAAACGCTCCGAAGGCGCCCAATAAAATGCCAATTAGTTTATCAGTGGTAATGCGTTCTTTCACCAAAAGTGCACCCACGATGAGCACCGCTATGGGACCGCTAACCATCATGATGGAGGCATTGACAGGCGTAGTTATTTTTAATCCTTCGAAGAAAAATAATTGGTTTGCTGTAACCCCGAAGGCCGCGCAGATCAGCAGCCTCAGCACGTCTTTTCGTGGGATGCTTTTTAACCGGTCATTCCCTGAAAAGGGAAAGAGCATCCAAAACAGAAGTGCAGCACCCGTTACTCGAAATTGAATAAATGCCCGAGGTGGAACGGCTCCTTGCATGGCGCTTTTTGCGATGAGAAAGGATGCGCCGTAAATGAGTGCAACGCCGAGCAATACAAGGTGTGCAATGAGGACTGATTTTCTCGGGGCCGCCTCCATGCCTTACGCTAGTTCTGCCGCTGCAGCAGTGACTACCTTAGGACTGTTGCCAATGAAAATAGCACCATCGTGGATCAGTACAGGGCGCTTCAAGAAGGTGTATTCTTCGAGAATAAGCGCCCGAATATCGCCGTCGTTCAGTGTTTTTTCTTTAAGACCTAATTCTTTGTATTTCCTCGCACGTTTTGAAAAGAGGGCTTCGGCAGAACCCGCCAGAGCGATCATTTCATCGATCTGCTCCTCGGTGATGGGTTCGTGCTTGATATCTTGTAACTGCACACCTTCAAGACTCCATTGATTCATGATTCGTTTACAGGTGTCGCACGTGCTGAGGTAGTAAATTTTTGACATTGTTATCTATTTTGCGAGCCAGGGATTAGGATCTTGAATATCCGCATCTTTCCAGATGCCTAATTGGACCATAGTTTTCCCTTCTTCATCTGTAAAGGCCGTCCCAATGGGCTCTTTTAGACTGACCACATCGCCGGCTTTCACTTTGACATTAATGAGATTGCTGTAAACGGTGAAGTAATTACCGTGACGTACAAGGACCATTACATTGGCCCCAGGAATTGGTACGACAGAACTGACTTCGCCTTCGAATACCGAGCGAACTATTGCGTTTTCTTCTGTTGTTATTTCGATATGCGGGTTATCCACAATCACACCTTTAACAATCGGGTGCGGATGTTTACCGAATTTTCCAGTAATAATTCCACGTTCTACAGGCCAGGGAAGTGCTCCCTTATTTGAGGCAAAATTATTGGCCAAAGCTCTTGCTTCTGGCGTCATGGCAAAAGAAGGCCCATCGTCTCGGACATCTAAACCCTTTGCTGCACGAGTTTTATCAATGAGTTTTTTCAATGCCTTATTTGAGGTGCGTCTCGAATAATCTTTACCAGAAACAAGCCCTAATTCTTTCGCTTGATTTTCTAAACTACTTCGTTCTGCACGTTCTTTTGCTTTCCGCATTTCCTCTGCGATGATGCGTTTTATTTGTTGCTCCAATTGCTGAGCTTCGCGCTGCTTTTTATCAATATCTTTCTTTAGCGTCGATTCTTTTGATTGTAGATTTTGCACCGTCGTTTCTTGGATCTGAGCATCAGCTTGTAGTGCTAATTTTTCTCCTTCTTGGGCTGTTTGGACTTGAATTTTTTCAGCCTTTTTAGCAATAAGTGCCTCTCGCTCTCGAGCTAAAGTCTCCTGAGCAACAGCAATTTGTTGTACCTGTCGCTCACGGTAAGCTGCCATATCTTTAAAGTATTGCATGCGCTTTGCAGCTTGGGCGAAACTTCTTGAACTTAAAATAAAGAGTATTTGATCGCGCGGTTTTTGCTGACGTTGCGCGAGCTTAATGAGATCCGCATAATCACTCTTTAGAGAATCGACACGAATTTCGAGGTCTTTAATCTCTTTGGCTTTGCGCGTTACTTCACGGTCAATCGAACGAATTTGACGGTCCATCGTTCTGATGAGCTTATTGCGCGCCTCAATCTTTTGATTCAACGTTTGCAGTTCCGACAAGCTCGCCTCTTTGGTACTCTTAGTCTTCAAGAGTAATTCGCTCGCAAGATCAATCTGGTCTTGCAGCAGCACTTTTTGGCGCTGCAATTCTTCTTTAGTCTGCGCTTGCAAACCAGTAGTTAAAATGACTAGAAACAAGAATAAAAGCTTCTTCATCACAGACTAAATGGCGTATTAAAAGGTCCTTCAGTACGGATTTCAGTAACCTCAATTGTGACTTTGTAGTCTGGTTGGCTTTTAACAGTGATTTCGATTATCGACGGATATCCGGTCTCTTCGTCCACGCTTTTGTATTGAATAAAAACCGATTCCAAAGGGTCTTCAATGAGCACGTAACTCATCCGTAAGTCTCTATCTAAAGCCACCGTAACTGAGCGACCTCTGCTTATAGCGTATTGTGTAACCCAATGGTCGCCGTTGCCGTCGTAGCGATACCGCATGGCATCATTGGTCCCGATTAGTTGGCCACGCAAGAGTCTGTTGAGATATTGAAAGGGGATTTCAATGCCAGTCACGCCTGCGAGATCATGGGCGGAGCCTGTCCATTCAACACCAAGCAGCGTAGAGGAAAAGGCAGCACTATCATTAATTACAATAGCCTTTCCCACTCGTAATCCAATCATATCGTCGGAAATAGCTGCCCAAAGAATACTGTCTTGTTTGGAACGTACTTGAACGCGGAAACGCTGCTGACCGTCGGGGGTTTCAGCGGAGATTCGCGTAAAACTTTGCGTCCAAGCGAAGCGATCTTCAACGATGATCTTGCGCGATACGCCGTCGCTTATCTTTTCCCTTCTTAGAGGCTTTTCGATAGATAAGGGACCTCCACAACCGGTAAGCACTGCCATAGCTACACCCATAAAAAGGTGTGCTGCAATCCTTAAAATATGCCGCGGTTCGTCGTGCATTATTGCTGTTTTAAGAGGGCCTCTTTCATTCTGTAGACGCTTGCTTTTTCTTTATTCCCGAGCGCCTGTTCGATCTTCGCAGCATGTATGTAAGTACCGGCGCGATCGGCCTCATTAAGCAGTTGCAAAGCTAGTTCGATTTTAGCCTGTGCTTCTGTATACTTACCCATTTTATACAATACCCATGCCCAAGTATCTAAAAACGTAGGTTCAAGCGCAACCGAGGCATTGCATTCTATGGTCAATTGTAATGCGACTTCTAGATTTCCTTCATGCGTTGCTAAGTCCCACGCATAGTTATTTAGGGTTGTAGGGCTACGTTCTAGTTCGAGTGCTTTATCGTACGACGCAGTACCTAATTCAAAGGAATCTAACTGAAACCAGGCCGTTCCGGCAAGGGCATATAGATTTCCGGCCACTTCAGGATCTAGTGTCATTTGTGCTCGAGCAGTAGCTAAACGAGCACACGATGTCCAATGTCCCACATTGTAATATTCGTAGACAAGACCTTCCAGAATATCTTCATCCGCACTAAAGCTTTCTTCGATGCGCTCAAGTAAAGCAATTTGTCCATCGACATCACCCACTTGCTGGCTTAATGAATACGCCATTTGATACAACGCATAGTTCGTTGGATTCATTGAGATAGCCGAGAGATACGTCTCTAATGCTTCAGGCCAACGGCCATTCTGTATGTGTATTTGCGCGTGAACTAAAAGCAATTCAATGCGGCCGGAATATTTCTGTTCGAGTACTGGAAAAACACGATCAAACAAAGCTCTAAAAGATGGATTTTCTCTGTTCTCGTAGATGCTGAGTACCACGGGCATTTTATCTTCAAGTGGGACGCCCTCTAACAGAAGTCCTTGTTCCATGTGGTAAAAGGCCGACTCCGTCAGGTCTATTTTTTGAGCCATACGAGCCAATTCCATATGTAACGCACCGTTTTCAGGAAAAGCCTCGACCGCCTTACTCAGTACCTTAAACGCTTTTTTTGTTTTTCCGTTGCCATCATAGTATTGGCTCAACAAGCCCCTGTATTCAGGAACATCAGGGGCATCGTCAATGGCTGTCTTAAAACAACGTTCGGCAGATCTACGATCGTTGAGTTGCAAGTACAGGCGCGCTCTATCTTGAACTAATTCTGGTGTGGTTCCTTCTAGATTTTCAATTTTAGTGAGTACTTCTAAGGCGCCAATAAAAAGTCGTCCTTCTAGGTACGT
>CATAQZ010000287.1 GCA_949487015.1 Flavobacteriales bacterium UBA4585 | reverse complement strand
ATTTCGAAGGCAAGCGCTTTTACCACATCTCTACCGATGAAGTGTACGGTACATTGGGAAAAGAAGGCTTATTTGAAGAGACCACGGCCTACGACCCAAACAGTCCATACAGTGCGTCGAAAGCATCTTCCGACCACTTCGTCCGTGCCTATGGTGAGACGTACGGTATCCCTTATGTGGTGACCAACTGTTCGAACAACTACGGCCAGAACCAATTCCCTGAAAAACTCATCCCACTCTTCATCAACAATATCGTAGAAGAAAAACCATTGCCTGTGTACGGCGATGGCCAGTACACCCGCGATTGGTTGTATGTGGTGGATCACGCACGTGCCATTGACCTAGTGTATCATGAAGGTAAAAATGGTGAGACCTACAATATTGGCGGGTTCAACGAATGGACGAATCTTGATTTGATCAAGGTGCTCTGCGCGCAGATGGACGAGAAATTGGGCCGTGACAAAGGCAGCAGCGAGAAACTTATTACCTACGTGAAAGACCGTCCGGGACACGACCGCAGGTATGCTATAGATGCGACTAAAATCAACAAAGAATTGGGCTGGGCGCCAAGCGTCACCTTTGAAGAAGGACTGGCCATCACCATTGACTGGTACCTCAATAACGCGAAGTGGCTGAAAAATGTAACCTCCGGAGCGTACAAAGCGTACTATGATGAAATGTATTCGAAGCGTTAGTTTATGATTGGCGTAGTTCTAAAAAGTACGGGAAGTTGGTACGTGGTGCGCGAGAACACTACTGGAGAACTGTACGAATGCCGAATCAAAGGCAAACTGCGCATCGCAGGAATTAAAAGCACCAATCCACTTGCAGTGGGCGATAGTGTTCGTTTCGAAGAGGAAGAGACTGCGCCGGAATTGGGCGTCATCAGTGGCATAGAAACGCGTAAAAATTACATCATTCGAAAGAGTGTTAATCTCAGTAAGCGGGTGCACATCATCGCGGCAAATATGGACCAGGCACTCTTAGTGACTACCCTTGCGCAACCTGCCACCTCAACTGGTTTCATGGACCGATTTCTCGCCACAGCGGAGGCCTACAATATCCCTGCAGTCATCGTATTCAATAAATGCGATGTCTACACTGAAGCGCTTCAAGTGGAATTAGAATACCGCAAAGCCGTATACCAATCCATCGGCTATCGTTGTATAGAAACTTCTGCAACCGAAGGTCTGGGACTGGACGAACTAAAGGGGCTGCTGCAAAATAAAACCACACTGCTTAGCGGACACAGCGGCGTTGGCAAGAGCACTTTAATAAATGCGGTAGAACCGCAGCTTCAATTAAGAACAGCCGCAGTAAGTACGAGCCACAATAAAGGTCAACATACCACTACCTATGCGGAAATGCACGCACTCGGTTTTGGCGGCGATATTATTGATACGCCAGGAATTAAGGGTTTCGGATTAGTGAATATGGAAAAGGAAGAGATCAGTCACTTCTTTCCTGAAATTTTCGCGCTTAGTACAACCTGTCGCTTTCACAACTGCCTTCATGTCAATGAACCAGAGTGTGCGGTGAAAAACGCATTAAATGAAAATCGTATTGCACCTACGCGCTACGAAAGCTATATTAACCAATTAAACGATCACGATGAAACTACCCATTATCGCAGCACTGAGTATTAGTGCGCTCACGCTTTCTTCTTGTGGAGGGACAAAAGCTGTCGCGTCGGAAGAAAATTCTCAAGCAGAAGTTACCCCAGAAAAACCGCGTAACACAGCACTGGAATGGTCTGCTGCAGATTCTGACGCACGATACATCCACCGTCAACTTTTTGATTTAGCGATTGACCGATTAGCGGGCACACTTAACAATGAAAGAAGTAATAAAGCTGTCTTTATCGATGCCTCTTTCTTATTGCTACCACAAAATTCGGCATATCAGTTCTTCAGCGAAATTAGAAATCCAGCGGATGGTTTTCGCCCGCAGGAATTATTTGAATTTTCTCGATTCGAATTTGATCCGGCCGCAATGCGATTTATTCGTTTTTGTCATGAGAATGGGGTTGAAATAATTCTTACCTCCACCGAGATGGACAGCAGAGCCATCATTGAAGAATTAATGAAGAAAAATTATACCGTTCAAGGTTCTATTATTGACGGTGAGCCGCGTTATGGACGGTATTCAAACAATATCACATTAAGTGAGTATGCACAGCAAGATCGATTAGCGTTGCTCTTAACTACAAGCCTCGGAGAAGCTACTGCACTCACAGGCATGGGCAATCCAAAAAGTACTGAGGTAGATGAAATGTACAAACGATTTGGCTCAAAAGTGATCCTCTTCCCGAACCCTACCTTTAATCGCAAGTAAACTATGCGCGCACTATTGCAACGCGTTACAGGAGCAAGCGTCACCGTTAAGGGCAAGGTGCAGAATTCAATAGGTAAAGGAATCCTCATCTTCCTTGGTGTAGAACCAGAGGATACAGAAGAGGATGCGAATTGGCTCAGCAGTAAGATTGCTAAAATGCGTCTATTCCCGGATTCAAAAGGAGTGATGAACGACAGTATCATGGATGTCGAAGGAGAGTTCCTTGTCATCAGCCAATTCACACTGCACGCAAGCACTAAAAAAGGAAACCGCCCAAGCTACTACAAAGCATCGCGACCCTCGCACGCAGAACCCATGTATGAACACTTCATGGAGCAGCTCTGGATGGACAGCGGTTTGGTGGTTAAATCCGGTACCTTTGGAGCAGATATGAAAGTTGAATTGGTCAATGATGGTCCCATCACTATTTGGATGGACTCAAAAAACAGAGAATAAGATGGCACTAGAACCTATAAAAGTCCCCAGTGAATTGCCTTTAGGTAAACTTCAAGAAGAGGTACACAATTGGATTTCTAAACACGGTGTCCGATACTTTAATGAGCTTACTAATATGGCTCAGCTCACGGAAGAAGTCGGTGAAGTGTCCCGCATCATTGCCCGCCGCTATGGGGAACAAAGCGAAAAAGAAAGTGATAAGACGAAGGACCTCGGCGAAGAGCTGAGCGATGTACTTTTTGTAGTGTTGTGTCTAGCGAATCAAACCGGAACGGACTTGCAAGCGGCCTTCGATAAAAAAATGAATGTCAAGCGCGAACGTGATCATGATAGGCATCACAACAATGAAAAGCTGAAATAAAAAAAGCCACCCGATGGGCGGCTTTTTTATGTCCTGAAAAATTTTAGCGAAATCTAAATTCCAGACCCGTACTGACCCAGCGACCAGGCTGAATGACATTGCCGCGATCGTAATACGATGCATCCAAT
>CATAQZ010000286.1 GCA_949487015.1 Flavobacteriales bacterium UBA4585 | reverse complement strand
TCAAGATGCAGCTCTACTAAGTCAGCGGTATCGGATCTAGAATTGTAGTTGATCGGTGTAACGCTTTGTTGCATCGTCGGGGCATGTTTAGTGCTCTGGCAATTGTATTGACCAAAAACAGCACTACTGAACATGACTAATATTCCAACTACAATTTTTTTCATCTTTAACTTCTTTGGCGAACGGCCTCGTAGAGTATGATTCCAGTTGCTACGCTAACATTCAGTGAATTTATTTGACCGTGCATGGGAATTAATGCCTTCGAATCTGCCAACTGTAGTAAGCTTTTATGTACCCCTGTTTCCTCGTTACCCATGATGACCATACACGGCTCGTTAAAAGGCGCATCATACATCGGGGTTTCCGATTTCTCAGTTCCAGCGATGATCTTTAAACCCAAACTTTGCGCGAGGTATACGGCATCCTTCATATGATTGACCTTACAAACAGGCACTTCAAGTAAAGCTCCAGTGGACGTTCGAACGGCATCGGCACTAACAGGGGCACTGTCGTTTTTTGGAATGACAATGGCATCTACACCAGAACAGTCGGCTGTTCGAGCGATGGCACCGAAATTTCTAACATCTGTAATGCGATCTAAGGCGAGAATCAATGGCATACGTCCATCTTCCATGACCTTCATAATAACCTCTTCTAAATCGTGGAAGTCGATAGGGCTGAGGTAAGCCACTGCACCTTGATGATTTCCACGTGTGACGCGGTTTAATTTTTCTACGGGTACATATTTAGGTTCAATCCCCGCATCGCGCAGTGTTCCTTCGAGTTGCGTATATAGTGCGCCGCTGATTCCTTTTTGAAGGAAGACTTTATCGATGGTCTGTCCATCTTGAACAGCTTGAAGAATCGGACGGAGTCCGTAAATGAGTTGGTCGTTTGCCATATTTATTGATCAGAGGACGTATCCTCAATTTGTTTATCTGAATATTCGCCTAGTTCGGCTCTATCCACAAGTCTATTATCTAATTCTTTTTTCGTTTTACTGCCCAATTTCTTCAATCTCTCGACTTGTGAAATCAAATTCCCTCGACCCTCCATCATCTTTGTCATGGTGTCCTGGTAAGTATTCTGTGCGGTTTGAAATTGACTCCCCAGTTTTTTAAGGTCTTCGCTAAGTCCAACGAACTTATCATAGAGTTTTCCGCCGGCCTCAGCAATTTCAATGACATTTTTCGTCTGCTTCTCTTGACGCCAAGCCATTGCAATGGTTTTCAAAGTAGCGAGTAGAGTAGAAGTACTGACCACTATGATTTTTCTAGAGAACGCATATTCATACAAGGCTTGGTCGAATTTAGTTACCTCCATGAAAGCGGCCTCGATGGGGATAAACAGTAAGACAAATTCTGGCGTGTCTCCACCGTACAATTGTGGATAATCTTTATCACTTAAACCTTTGATGTGGGTTTGAACGCTCACTGCGAGCGCCTTTAATCCCGCGGCAGCTTCTTCTTCCGTTGCAGCATTGATGAAATTATCCCAAGCAACTAAGCTTACTTTCGAGTCAATAATGATCTTTTTATTCCCTGGCAGCTGAATGATCACATCGGGTTGTAAGCGCCGTCCATCCGCTGTAGTCTCGCTATTTTGGACGAAATATTCTTTCTCTTTGGTAAGTCCGCTCATCTCAAGTGCACGCTCCAAAACGAATTCACCCCAGTTTCCTTGTTTCTTGTTGTCTCCACGCAGCGCTTTAGCCAGTCCACTTGCCTCCTCGGAAAGCTTGTCATTCATATCTTTTAATGACTTTATATTCTCCATCAATGCAGAAGTGGACTTGACTTCTTTCTCATGGTTGTCCTTTACTGTTTTTTCGAAATCTTCGAGTTTCTGTTTAAAGGGTGCAAGTAGCTTATCTAATTCTTCAGAATTCGTCGTTTTGAATTGTTTCGATTTTTCATCAAGGATAGATTGCGCAAGAACTTTAAACTCGTTTTTCATTCCTTCTTTAGCCTTCTCGTCTTCGGTTTTTTGCGCCGCATGAACTTTCTCAACGTGTACCAATTTTTCTTTGGCCGCGTTTAATGCACCTTCTAATGTTGCTTTTTCAGTCGCACTGTTTAATAGCACCTGTTGTTGCGATTCTCTACTTTCATTTAAGTCGCTTTCGAGCTGCTGAATCCGCGCTTTCAATTCTTCCAATTGCTGTGATGCCCATTCAGGTAAGTCTTGATTGCCAACTGGAGCTCCTTGATTGTTAGAAGAACCGCGCATGCGGTAGACTAAATAGGCAAAAAGTAAAACGTTTAATATGGGAAAGATCAATTCAGTCATATTAGTTCAAAGTTCTCTGTATCAGGTTAAAACAACTTTCCTTGTGGACTTGAAGGAAGTTTCCAAGTTACAGTTTTTCGACCTTTTTGTGCCTGTTTGAGGTTAAAAGTTGTGAAGGGTTTTGAGCCGAAAAAACCCCTGTAGGCACTGAGCGGCGATGGATGAGGTGTGTGTAGGATTACCGGTTCGTTTTCAGGATAATTTTCGCAGCATTCCAGCGCAATTTTGTGCGCGGGAGCGCCAAAACTTATGAATCCGGCATCGCAAGAGTTTTTTATAATGTGCTCTATTGCATTTCTAGTAAAAGTCTCCCACCCCTTGCCTTTGTGGGATCCAGCTTCTTTTTCTCTAACAGATAACGCCGTATTAATTAAGAATACTCCGTTTTGAGACCAGCTGCTGAGGTCTCCATTCATCGGGGGGGCTGCATTTAGATCCGCGATGTATTCCTTAAAAATATTTCTGAGAGAGGGAGGAATAGGTTGGTTTTTGGCCACACTGAAAGCTAAACCGTTGGCTTGCCCATGCCCATGATACGGGTCTTGACCAATGATAATACAGCGCACATTTTGTGGCTCGCAAACTTCAAAGGCTTTGAAGATATCTGCAACAGGTGGATAACAGGTGTTTGTCTCATATTCCATTTGAAGGAATTGATCTAAAGTCGACCAATACTTCTTCTTTTGTTCCGATTCAAAGAAGTCAGACCATGAATTTTTTGGAAATGTGGAAAGGAAGTTGGGCATTACGCAAGAAGTTTGAGGCGTGTGCGTTATTTTTACCACTCGCAAGTTAAGCGAAACTAATCGATGAAGTGATGAAAAAAGTTTTAACTCTTGCTGTAGTCCTAGCGGCTACACTGGCGCTCTCCTCATGTGGAACGACTGAAAAATGTCCTACGTATTCTCATGTTGAGCTTCCTACGCACCACGGATAAATCGGGTCGTACTACCCCCGGAATTCCCTTTGAGCACCCGCAGTCTTTCGAAGATATTGCGGGTTATCTGCGTCTAAAAGGACCGGTGTTTGTCTACAAGCACAGTACCCGTTGTAGCGTGAGTCTATTTGCAATGAAACGACTAAATCTTGTGGAGGTCAACAGTCAAGAGACCTGGATTTATCTGGATGTTGTCGCTCAGCGTCCGCTCTCTTTAGCCCTCGCAGAGGAGTTAAATGTTTGGCACGAAAGTCCGCAACTCCTGCTGATTTCTAACGGCAAAGTACTTGCACACGTGTCGCACCATGAAGTCACAGAAACCACTGTGGAAAATTGGCGCGAAGAATTTGGTTTTAATCAAAACAAAACCAACATCTAAAAGTTATTAAAGGATGGTTGATCAACACATTTCTCAAAAACCGCAAGCAACAAAAGAACGCGTGAAAAAGCCGCAGTGGCTTCGCGTGAAGTTGCCTACGGGCGAAAAATACAAGAGTGTTCGGGGTTTAGTTGATAAATACAAACTACATACCATATGCGAATCCGGCCATTGCCCTAACATGGGAGAATGCTGGGGCGAAGGGACGGCTACGTTCATGATTCTCGGTAATATCTGCACGCGATCTTGTGGATTTTGTAATGTAGCCACAGGGCGTCCGCAATCTGTGGATTGGGAAGAACCTGAAAAAGTTGCGCGTAGTGTGAAGTTGATGAAAATCAAACATGCCGTACTCACTTCTGTCGATCGTGATGACCTGGCTGATGGAGGGTCCATTATTTGGGCAGAAACTGTGAATGCAATCCGTCGTTTGAGTCCAAACACAACCATGGAGACCCTTATTCCTGATTTTAAAGGGGAACTCTTTAACGTTGACCGCATTATTGAAGCCAATCCGGAAATTGTAAGCCACAATATGGAGACCGTTCGCCGATTGACTCGGAAAGTACGCATCCAGGCACAGTTTGACCGTTCGCTTATGGTCTTGAAATACCTCAAGGATCAGGGCATTCATCGGACGAAAAGTGGAATTATGCTGGGGCTTGGCGAGACGGAGGAGGAGGTCATCGAAGCTATGCAAGAATTAGTTGACGCACGAGTCGACGTATTAACGCTGGGTCAGTATTTGCAGCCAACTCCTAAGCATTTGCCTGTGGCAGAGTTTGTTACCCCAGAAACCTTTGATAGATTAAAAGAAATTGGCCTAGAAATGGGCTTTAAATATGTAGAGTCGGGACCATTAGTTCGTAGTTCTTATCATGCTGAAAAGCATCTTGCATAAGCACTTGCGGTAATGCGTTTTGCACCCTATTTTTAACTTCATTAGAAACAACTAGTTTACGATACATGAAAAAAGGATTACGTTTTGCCTTAGCAGGCTCAGTACTAACCGCCGCCATAATAACACTTACTACAAGTGCACCGAAGTATACTCCAATAAACATGGAGGAACAAAGTGCCGCAGGTGCTGCGGCATATTTGCACGGCTTACGCGCAAATCAGTTGACGGGTACTGTAAATCAGGAGGATATTCAGTCTGCCATTGAGAGTTTAGAGAATATGCCTGAAAGCGCTATTGGTCTAAATTGGGCTGAACGTGGTCCAAACAACCGTGGTGGAAGAACACGTGGTCTAGCAATCAATCCCGCGAATCCCAGTGAAATGTATGTTGGGTCAGTTAGTGGGGGATTGTATTTCAGTGCCAATGGCGGTTTGAGCTGGACAGAAGTAAATCCTGATCAAGAGAATTTAGCAGTAATGACCATTGCCTATAGTAAGAATGGTGATGTTTACTACGGCACTGGTGAGGGATTGTACAATACATGGACCACCGGCTATGGTGCGTCTACTTCTTCAGGTTTTCCTGGTGCTGGGGTATTTAAGAAAGGAGCAAACGATGCTGGGTTTACTCAGTTGTCATCAACTTCGACATTCCCATCTGTTGGTGCGATTGTTACCGATCCTACGAACAATGAAAAACTATATATCGCAACGAGTTCAGGTATTCGCCTGTCAACGAATGGCGGTACGAGCTGGAGTAATCCATTGCAAGGACAGATCGGTTCGAACGGAACGTGTTGGGACATCCATATGGACGCAGGCGGCAACGTTTGGGGAACATTGGGTGGACGTATCATGAAAAGTTCTGATGGTGGAGCGACTTGGGTAGAAGTTTCTAAATCTAGTGCAGGTTCTACAGGATTACCACGCAGTGGTGGCCGTATTATGTTTGCTTCTGCCGCCGATGATGAAGATTACATTTATGTGGTACAGATTACCTCAGGTAGCGCATTAGCGGGAGTATACCGCACAACAGATGGTGGTGATACTTGGTCTAAAATTGGACAGAAGTCCACTTATTTCGATCCTTTCTGTAGTTCGCAATGTCAAGGTAAATATGACTTAGCTGTAGGTGTAGACCCAAGTAACAAAAACCGCATCATTGTCGGTGGTATTACAGTATGGCAATGGGAGCAAGGTCAAGGATGGAATCAGGTGAACGGGTTTGGACCATTCAACATTCATTCGGACAATCACGATGTAGTTTGGCATCCAACGGATAGCAGCAAAGTATACATTGTAAATGATGGTGGTGTTTACTTTTCGAACACTGCTGGCGCTACTTGGCAGACGTTGAATAAGAATTACGTAACGACTCAATTTTACAATATTGGAATTTCTGCAGATCGCTTCGTTGTAGGAGGTACGCAGGATAACGGAAGCTGGGTGATGGACGGTTCTGGAAACACTCCTAATGAAGGGCGTAGTTTAGGTGCTGTTGATGGATTCTCAGGTGACGGTGGTTATTCAACGGTATCTTGGTTAGTACCGAAGATTTACTTTACAGAGTATCAGCAAGGACGAATTGG
>CATAQZ010000285.1 GCA_949487015.1 Flavobacteriales bacterium UBA4585 | reverse complement strand
ACATATCAAAAGAAATCCCCTTCACTGCAGACTGAATGAAGGGGATAAATGAGTTTCAGTACTATTTACTTTAAAAGGCTTACTTCAAATCCTCATTTAAAAGCATAGGCGCTGATCCATCAGTGAAAATCAATTTAGCATTTGGTGAATTAGATAACTTTTCAAATACTTCTAAGCTTCTCCACTTAATAATCTCGTCTGTAAGACCTTCTGCCAGTACTTTCTGAGCGTCCCTTGTACCTTCTGCTTCAATCTTCTTACGTTTTGCTTCCAATCGCTCTTGTTCTAGCTCGAACTCCATACGCTGTGCAATTTGCTCTGCCTCGAGTTTGCTTTCAATGGCGTCGTACAATCCAGGCGGAAGACTGATACTTTTCATCAAAACCGATTCAATTACGAATCCACGATCGATTAATAAACTATCCATATGATTTCGAATAGCTGCCTCAATCTCAGCTCTTTGACCACTGTGCATGTCTTTTGCCATGTAACGCGAACACACGTCAGCTGCGGCAGATCTAAATACACTAAGAATCATGACCTGCTCATAATTTTCACCAACGGTTTGTATTACGTTCGGTGCTTGAATAGCCTCGATATGATATAAAATTGAAATTTCTGCAAGAACATTCAATCCTTCTTTTGACGGTAGATTCAAACGGACCTCCAAGTTTACAGTCCTTGTAGGAACCGTGATGACTCGTGTGATAAGTGGATTCAATCCTACTATACCCGGCTGAATTACTTTATTATCCAATTTTCCAAGTTTATTTTTCACTCCGACGGTTCCGGGAGAGACTACTACACAGGATGTTAACACTGAAGCCGTTAATAAGAAAATGATTGATTTGAAGTTCATAACAACTTTGTTTTAGAGTACTAACCAGAACAAATTTTATGCCATGAAACTAAAGATTAATTGCGCAAATGAATTGGATTCGAAGTTTTGTCGCAAAAAAAAAATCAGGCGTTTTCTGCACCTGATTTCTCTACTTCTTAAAAAAGTAGTCGGGATGACAAGACTTGAACTTGCGACCTCACGCCCCCCAGACGTGCACTCTACCACCTGAGCTACATCCCGAATAGTGCGCAAATATACTGTGAAATTGAGTTTCGATGAATCCTTAGTGACGCATAAAGTCTAAGACAACTTTGGACCATTCTTCATCACCAATATCCCATCGCAAACCATGCCCTGCGCCGTCATAAACAGCTTCTTTATAGTAGGCACCTTGATGCTTTTGCATTGCAGCTTCTGCAGTTTCTATTGGCGCAACGGCATCTTCTGTGCCGTGCATCCAAAGCAATTCGCCAGTATAATCTTCCATGTCTTGACCGAGATCAAACTTATAGCTGGTTATCATTGAAGCTGGAAGACTTAAGCCTGTCGCATTTTGCATGATAACATTCGCAGTGCTTTGAGGCACTTCCATGACCAATTTTTGAACGGGGATTCTTGATCCACCAGCAGCGGCGGGTCCGGCAGGTAGTGAACCTAAAGAATTGGCCACCACTACCATTCGATCACTTGTTAGGCCTTGTGCTTGTAAAAAGGAAAGTACCGCGTCATAATCGGCAGCCATGGATTCTGCTCCTGTGGAGCGCCCGGTGCTCCATCCGAAGCCACGGTAATCATACATGATGAAACCGTAATGATGCTTGTTTACAAGGTTTGCAAAAAGCCCGGCCGTTTGCCAATAACTGTCCATTGATGGTGTATTTCCGTGAAGAAACACAATAATCGTATCCGTTGCGATTTGAGCGAAATCACCTACATACAATGCGTAAATGGTATCCTGAGTACCCGATTCTAAATCCAAGAGATGAATTTTAGACTCATCCACCTGAAATTCGGGATCTAAATAAGTGTTCTTAAAATCATAAGTGCCATCCCCACCTGCAAATAGAGCACCACTCACATCGGCACATGAACTTAGCGTAATTGCTACTAAAGCTATAAATAGAAATTTTTTCATCACTAAAAGTTTATTGCCATACCATAGAAAAAGCCCTTCCCACCTAGACCTGATGTGTTGGGCACATAGGCTTGAGGAATGTGGATTTCACGAGTCGGATTGAGTATTTTATATTCCAATTGAGCTTCGAACCATTTGTAACGTAGCCTATAACCCGCACTAAAAGACGGCGCGAGGATCTGCCCTCTACCAAAGTCCGCCAAGAACCACGTTGGATCCACCCATGTATTGGCCGAAGCGTTTACGATGTGTGGTCCTTTTTGCCAATAGGCATTAATTCCTGTCTCGGGATAAAATCGGAACGCATAATCTCTCGTACTCATGAAGGCTTGACCTCCAAAGCTCCACGAAACGCCAGGCTTAATCCCTTGTTGCGGGATTAAAGTTGCAACTTGACCGGCTTCTAATTGGACCGCGCCCAAAAGCAGGCTAGAAAATTGAATACCGCCATAATTCGTT
>CATAQZ010000284.1 GCA_949487015.1 Flavobacteriales bacterium UBA4585 | reverse complement strand
TCACCACCGAGTAGTGTTACAGAACCCGGTACAATACCGCCGCCTAACACTCGTGAAAACTCAAAATCTTGTACGGGGAAACGTTGCACACTCGTATGCTCGACGTCTTCAATACGTATGGGTTTTGCTGCAGCTTGCTCGCCGCTCCAAGCACGTGGATCCGGCTTACTCTTTATTTCAATTTCCTCAACGAGTGTGTTCCACTCCTTACAGCCCTGGCATTGCCCCATCCACTTACTGTGTTGCGTGCCACACTGCGTACAATTAAAGATGCTTTTCTGCTTGGCCATGAGGAAGACTTATTTTCTTCCTGCAAAATAGAGAAAAACAAAGCCTAAGGCGCCAGTTAAGACAAACATTAAACTTTGCGAACTGTGGATAAGGGTAGCGAACGATGTACCGATGAATGGGGAGAGCCCCAATACAACGAGCGCTTTCGAGACGAGGTAATGGTATGCACCTATGCCGCCGGGTACTGGAATGACAAATCCTAACCCTGCCGCTACGCTAACAAAGAAGGCCTGCTCGGGACCAATACCTTGAACACCTTCGACGATAGTAAAACCAATGGCTATGGTCGCTACGTAACAGGTCCAAATCCCTATGGAATAAAACCAAAAAAGCGGTTTATTATTGACCGTACGCAAGCTGCGAAGTCCGGTAATCATTCCTGTTGCAAATCCCGCAACCTTCTGCGCTACGCTCCATTGCATCCAAACTTTTCTAGTAAAAACTACGACCGCCAAAAGGGCCACAAATACGCCGGCAATACTTATGGTGCTGGTTAACGAAAGCGCTGGCAGCTGAGCACCACTTTCCGTCATGAAGTCTCGCAATTCATCGCCTGAAATGACCACGGTACTCAAGGTGACGATTCCAAACAACAACGTGTCGACAACGCGTTCTAAAACTACGGTGCCCACGAGTTTATCGATAGGGACTTTATCTGTTCTGTGGAGTGCGGTACAACGGGCTACCTCCCCAACGCGAGGCGTGACTAAATTTACCAGGTAACTAAAGGCAACTGCAGCGATCGCGCGCATTCCGTGAACCTTATAGCCTAAACTTTGGAGCATCTGAACCCAACGCAATCCACGAAAAACGATAGCAACAAATCCGATACAAATGACCAATAGCAGCCCACTCAAGGGTACCTCTTTAAGGTTGTTCCACAAGTCAACAGGGTTGACATTTTTGAAGGTCAGGTAAAGCAAGGCAACCCCAATACTCAAAAAGAGTACATATTGCACTGTCTTTTTTACCCACCCGGACATTAAACGAGGCGATTCGTAGTCTCGTTCGGGAAAACGATGCTGGGTTTGAAAGATTTTGCTTCTTCCGGACTCATGTGTGCGTAGGCAATGATGATAATGATATCGCCTTTTTGAACACGTCGCGCGGCAGGACCGTTTAAGGTTACTTCGCCTGCTCCAGGCGTTCCTGCAATGGTATACGTATCAAAACGCTCACCGTTATTGATGTTCACGATATAAACGCGCTCTCCAGGAAGAATTCCTGCGGCGTCCATGAGTTCTGTGTCTAGGGTAATAGAACCGATATAATCCAGCTCCGCTCCAGTGACATGAACCCGATGAATTTTACTTTTTACAACCTCTATTTGCATGCGGCAAAAGTAGTTTAAAAAAGAGGAAGGTTATCAATGAGTCGGACTTTT
>CATAQZ010000283.1 GCA_949487015.1 Flavobacteriales bacterium UBA4585 | reverse complement strand
CAAATCAACATTAAAAAGAGCGCCTATCTAGGTGATTTGTTAGTGACCTGTTACAGCCAATTCTCTAGAAATCGAATGCTTGGGAACATGCTCGGTAAAGGCTACACCATCAAAAGTGCTAAAGCTGAAATGACCATGGTTGCAGAGGGCTATTATGCAGCTGCCTTGGTGGCAAAAATTCGTAAAAAGCAAGAGGTTAGAATGCCTATTGTCAAAGCCGTATACGAGGTGATGTACGAAGGGAAATCTGCGAAAAAGACCATGGCTAAATTGGCCCAAAAATTAACTTAAGGCTGCGCAAACTTACACGGTGGCATTGCGTTAGTAAGGTAGACCCACGACTACAATGACTAAAGTTTTTAATACCCTCTTTTTGCTGTGTTTTTCTGCAGCATTATTCGCGCAAAACCCCAGTTCCATACTCCAAAAAGCAGAGGCCAAATTATCCGGTGCAGATCTCGCTGCTGAGGTCAGTATTCGCACCGTGCGCCCTCGTTGGGAACGCACTATGGAAGCTAAAATTTGGAACCAGGGGTTAGACAAAACCATGATTTTAATCACCGGTCCAGCGCGTGAAAAAGGAACTGTATTTCTACGCAACGGTGAGGATGTTTGGCATTTTGTGCCAGGCATCAAGAAAATTGTTGCGCTCCCAGCGGCGATGGTGCAGAGTTGGATGGGTACAGATTTCACGAACGATGCGTTGATCAACGCTGGTTCATTGGTTGAAGATTACACCCCGGCTTTATTAGGTGTAATCTCCGTGAATGGTACGAATTGCTTCAAAATTGCACTTACACCTAAGGCAGATGCAGCAGTAGTATGGGGCGAGGTAATCACTTTTGTATCGGTAGACGAATTTCTCCAACTGCGAACGGAATTTTACGATGAAGACGAATACTTAATCACCACGCTCGAAGCGACTGAAATCAAATCTTTTGGTGGTAGAACATTGCCTTCAGTTTTGCGGATTACTCCAGCTGAGGAAGAGGGAAAATTTACCGAATTGACTTACAAGGCGCTCAACTTTAATCCCACTTTTGAAGAAGGGTTTTTCGAGCGCAGTAACATGAAACGGGTCGAATAATGTTCAAATTAGCTTGGCGTAACATTTGGCGTAACAAAGGAAGAAGTATCATCACCATAGCGGCAGTTATGTTTTGTGTGATTTTTGCTGTGGTGCTTCGCAGCTTTCAAGTGGGTGTGTGGGAACACATGGTCGGTGATATCGTCGCAAATAACTTTGGCTATCTACAGGTGCATCAAAAGGGATTTTGGGGCGACCAGAGTCTGGATTTGAGTATGGACGAGGTAGCGCTGGACTGGGATGCCATGGAAAATGTACCTGGAGTTCGTTCGCTTGTACCACGGTTAGAGAGCTTTTCTTTAGTAAGCACAGGTGAAAGCAATAGGGGCAGTTTGGTGCTGGGTATTCGTCCGGAGGAGGAATTGTCCGGCTTGCGTTTAACGGACCAATTGATTGACGGTCGCCTCTTCGCACCTGCCTCTAATGAAGTAGTTGTTTCGGAGGGACTTGCGGAATATTTACACGTTGAGGTCGGGGATTCACTTATGTTTTTGGGACAAGGATATCGCGGAGCAAGCGCTTATGGTCAATTCATGGTATCAGGGATTGCCAAAATATCGAACCCAGAACTTAATAAACAGCTTGTTGTCCTACCCCTAGAAACGGCCCAATGGATGTACAATGCCATGGGGTTATTGACGACAGTGGTGGTAGATCTAGAAGCCAACGCGGATTTCGCAGAAGTTAAAGCGTCACTCGAGCCATTATTAGGATCAGATTTTGAACTATTAGACTGGGAACAATTGTTTCCAGAATTGGTCCAAACCATTGAAGCAGATATGGCCGGAGGTCAAATTTTTGTGACCATTCTGTATTTTATTATATCCTT
>CATAQZ010000282.1 GCA_949487015.1 Flavobacteriales bacterium UBA4585 | reverse complement strand
TTAAAATTACTGCATCAGATGCTTACCCAAATCCTAATTGTTCCTCACAGAATATCCAGTTTAGCGCCTCCGGTGGTAATTTAAGTTCTGCTGGGAATTATGGAAATGCGAATTCTTGTCTTTTCAATCCACCTTGTGCGACGCTTACCTCATTAAACCCTGGCGGTGTGTTTACCTATCCAGGTTTGAACGATGCCCAATTTAATTGGAACATAACGTGTGACCACCTATTCTACCAAGAGTACCAATGTGGTACCTTAAAATCGGAATACTCCTTCTACCTCCGTATGCAGGATGACCAGTGTCCTATCAACCGCTTTTCTTACAAGAAGGTGGTCGTAAAAGTCAAAAATTACATGCCTGGCATGCCGAATATCGATAATACTTGTATTCAACAAGATGATCTAGGTGTCACGTTTGATTGGGTAGCGAACCCCGATACCGGATTTAATTGGGACTATTACATTATTAACCATATCGATACGCTTGGGAATACTTCCATTGTCGATACCATTTATGATTGGGCAACACAAACATATACCCACGCAGGCGCAGATCCGAATGCAGTAAACGGCTACACTATTCAAGTTGCGGGGGGATGTGGACTGTTATCAGATCCTACACCTGTTCTGCAGAATATACGCGTTGGTCTTCAAGCATTTCCTCCGCCTCCTAATTCTTCTATTGCACAAATAGATTGGAATCCCTGGATGCGCGGAAATGATTCTACTGGATATGATGTTTGGGTGGAAGCACCAATAAGTTCAGGAAATTGGACACAATTGGGGACTACAATGGATACCACTTGGACAGATACGGTTGCCTTTTGTGGGGAGTGGTTGAATTATGAAGTCCGCTATGGTGCGGCTTGTGTTAGCTCTTCGGATAGTGGATTTTTCTCTGATAAGACACCGCCGGCACCTATTGTTTTTGACAGTGTAACAGTTGCAGGAGGCAATCTAGCTGCTATGTCATGGGAAGCTTCCTCTGATAGCGATGTCGTTTATTATCGAATATACAGAAGAGATAATTCAGGGTTCTTGCAGCCTGTTGATTCTATTTTAGCCTCCGATTACGCTACTTCAATGCCTTACATTTATCAGCTTTCAAATGCTGAGAATGAAAGTGAAGAATACGTCATAACGGCGATTGATAGCTGTGGAAACCAAAGTAGCGTTGGGAATACGATACCTTCAAGTACGATGTATTTGTTCTTAGGTATAGACCCGTGTGATGGTTACGCCAGAATTCGTTGGAACACGTATAAGACTTGGACTCAGACGCAGCCGAAGGAATACAATCTGTATTGTGATATTACTGATCCTCTAGGAGGTGTCATCTCAGGTGTTCTCTTAAAAGGAGGTACGTTAGATACCACGTTTAACCACTACGGTATTATCAACGGTTATTCTTATTGCTATTATGTACGTGCAGTGGATACGACAGGTACCATCACGAGTACTTCGAACAAGATTTGTAACAGTTCAGCTGTAGTACAGGGCTCGAAAGTTTTGTATTTAGGTAGAGCATCTGTAACGTCTCAAAACGGTATTGAT
Organism: Flavobacteriales bacterium UBA4585; assembly: GCA_949487015.1. Classification (GTDB taxonomy): domain Bacteria; phylum Bacteroidota; class Bacteroidia; order Flavobacteriales; family Schleiferiaceae; genus UBA10364. Next base: position 8,537 of record CATAQZ010000282.1, on the reverse strand, counting down.
CTTTACGCATACATTGATAAGGATGCGGATGTTATTGACTATCAAATCCAGCGTGCAGATGCTGAAATTGGACCGTATTTAACTATTGGTAACGTTGCGAAGCCAGCATTGGGGCCATGGGAGGTGAAATTCATCGACTACACGGCGGATCCAATGAATAGAAAGTATTTCTATCGTATTGCTTCTCGCGATTCTTGTGGCGCTCTAGATACGTTATCTAACCTTGGAACGAATATGCTTCTTAATGTTGAGGCCATCGGTAATCTGTCGAACACACTGACGTGGACACATTACAGAGAATTTGATGCAGGCGTTGAGGAATACAAGATTTACAGATCCATTGATGGAGGTTCTTCTTTTGCATTGGCAGCAACCACAACGGATTCGGTTTATAATGATGATATAAAGCCTTATTCGAACTCAAAGGGTAAATTCTGCTACTACATTAAAGCTATCGCTAAAGATGGTATCATTCCTTGGCGCGATGAGTTTGGCGAGAAATTTAATGCCCGATCTAACGTTTCGTGCGCAGTACACAAGGCACGTTTATGGGTACCTAGTGCATTTAGTCCAAATTCAGACGTTATTGAAAATAGAAAGTGGAAGCCCCAAGGTGTTTTTGCAAGACCAGATAGCTACACATTATTCGTCATGAACCGTTGGGGACAAGAAGTCTTTAGAACTAATGACCTCAACGAAAGCTGGGATGGTAAAGTTAACGGCGACCCAGCAGCAATTGGGGTTTATACCTATTATATTAAGTATAGAAGTATAGAAGATGTTCCCATTGAGGAGCGCGGAACCTTCACCTTACTTAACTAATTGTTAAAAGATTATGAAACTAAAGCGGGCGACCATCGGTCGCCCGCTTTAGTTCGTAGAAATTGCTTAATTTTGGGCGCAATTCAAATCGGAATTGCAATGGCTTACAATAACGACAAGGTCCTTGGTCTAGGACTTACTTACGACGACGTACTATTAGTACCGAATTACTCTGAAGTTTTACCACGAGATGTGGATTTATCTTCGCGATTCTCAAAAAACATTGGGATGAAAACTCCTATAGCCAGTGCTGCAATGGATACAGTTACCGAAAGTGCTATGGCCATAGCTATAGCTCAGGAAGGTGGCATCGGTGTGATTCACAAGAATATGACCATTGAGCAACAAGCTGTTGAGGTTCGCAAAGTGAAACGTGCAGAAAGTGGGATGATTTTAGATCCAGTTACACTTACGAAAGATGCTACAGTTCGTGATGCAAATGCAATGATGGCAGAATTTCGTATTGGTGGTATTCCTGTCGTTAACGAAAGCAGAGAACTCATTGGTATAGTCACTAATCGTGATTTACGTTTTGAAAAGGACAATGATCGCCTTATCAATGAAGTAATGACTAAGGAAAACCTCATTACGACTAAACCAAATGGTAGCATGGATGAAGCAGAGTCTATGTTACAAGAGCATAAGATTGAAAAACTACCCGTCGTTGATGATCAGAATAAACTAGTCGGTCTTATAACGTATCGTGATATCACGAAAATTAAGATTAAACCCAATGCAAATAAGGATCAATTCGGTCGTTTACGCGTTGCCGCAGCAGTTGGTGTTACACAGGATGTTGTTGACCGTGTTACGGCTTTAAATGAAAGTGGCGTTGATGCTGTAATCATTGATACAGCGCATGGACATACTAAAGGTGTTGTAGAAGCCTTACAGCGCGTTAAAGCGAAGTTCCCTAATCTAGATGTTGTTGTAGGGAATATAGCAACTCCTGAGGCCGCTTTGTACCTAATGGAAGCAGGTGCCGATGCCGTTAAAGTTGGGATTGGCCCCGGTTCTATTTGTACCACCCGTATTGTGGCAGGTGTCGGATTTCCGCAATTGAGTGCTGTAATGGAGGTAGCAAAGGCTATCGATAATAGAATTCCAGTAATTGCAGATGGTGGTATTCGTTTTACGGGTGATATTGTAAAGGCACTTGCGGCAGGTGCGGATTGCGTAATGTTGGGATCAATGTTTGCTGGAACCAAAGAAAGTCCTGGTGAAACAGTGATTTACGAAGGCCGAAAATACAAGACGTATAGAGGAATGGGAAGTGTCGAAGCGATGACCGACGGTTCTAAAGACCGCTATTTCCAAGATGTTGAAGATGATGTAAAGAAATTGGTTCCTGAAGGAATTGTAGGTCGCGTTCCCTATAAGGGTGAAGTTAGTGAGGTGATGTATCAATTTATTGGTGGATTACGCGCTGGCATGGGTTACTGTGGATCTAACGATATTCCTACCTTAAAAGAAACCGCAGGATTCATTCAAATTACGGCGGCCGGGATGCAAGAAAGTCACCCGCACAACGTAAGTATTACTAGAGAAGCACCTAACTACAGTAGAAGATAAACACAATGAAAAAATTAATATGGATTGCCCTCGTTTTTGTGGGCGCGCAATTGAATGCACAGGAAGTATTGTTTACTGTTGGAAATCAAAGTATTACTACTGAAGAGTTCAAGGCAGTATATGAGAAAAATAAAGGCGTTGGGGCTGCATTAGACCCCAAGACACCTGAGGAATATTTAGATCTGTACATCAACTTTAAACTTAAAATAGCAGAAGCGTATGCACAGCAACGTGATACGGCTACAGGTTTTAAAAATGAGTTCGGAGGGTATCGTGCCCAATTAGCAAAACCGTACTTAAGTGATCAAGGTGCAGAGGATGAGCTGGTTAGACAGGCGTTTGAACGTATGCAAGAGGAAGTCCGTGCTGCACATATTATGATTGCTTTGGAAGCCAATGCGCTTCCTTCGGATACCTTAAAAGCATACAAGCAATTGCTTGAATTACGTAAGTCAATTTTATCGGGTAAAACGAAATTTGAAAATGCCGCTCGAGAATCAAGCGCTGATACTTGGAGTGCAAAAAACGGAGGTGATTTAGGTTACTTTACTGTATTTAATATGGTGTATCCCTTTGAATCGGCAGCATATGATTTAGAGGTAGGTGATTTATCCATGCCCGTAAGAAGTCAGTACGGGTACCATCTAGTGAAATTACTAGAGCGCCGTGCAGCCAGCGGTGTTGTTAGAGTGCGTCATATTTTCTTCGCATCGAATGGAAAATCATCTATACAGGAGCAGCAACGAGCTGAACGCAGTGCCAATGAAATTTACAGTAGACTTGAGGGAGGCGAAGACTTTATTTCTTTATTAGCGTTTAGTGAAGACCGCAAGACAAAAGATTCCATGGGCGAATTACCAGAATTTGGTATCAATAAAATGATGCCTGCTTTTGAAGAAGCAGCGTTTGCTCTTGAAGCACCCGGTGATTATTCTGCGCCCGTAGAAACGAGTATCGGTTGGCACGTGATTCAACTTATTGAGAAAAAGCCATTACAGTCCTTTGATGAATTAAAGTCTGAGCTTAAAAAGAAAGTAAAGCGTGATACTAGGAGTAGAGTAGGAGCTACCCGTTTCATGAAGCGATTAAAGACTGAATATGACTTTGCTATCGATGAGCGTTGGTTAGGGCGAACGATGAATTTAGTAGACAAGAATGCTTTTGGAACGGGTACATGGGAAATTCCTGCGTTATCTCGCGATCGGGTTGTTGCTACTTTTGCAAATGAAAAGATTTATCAAAGTGAGGTATTGGAATTCTGGGCGAAAAACCAAAATCAGAGTAATGAGGCGGTTCGTGTAGAATTCCTGAGAGTGCTTTTTAATGCGTACTCTAATGATCGTATGATCGCATATGAAGACGGCCAATTAGAATTAAAGCATGCAGATTTCAGAAATTTAGTACGTGAGTATAAAGAGGGTATTCTCTTATTTGATTTAACGCAAGAAGCGGTTTGGAATAAAGCGGCACAGGACAGTGCTGGTATCGCAACCCATTATGAATTAATCAAGGAAGATTACCGTTGGGAAGACCGTATAAAAGCTACATATTGGGTCAGTACAGACGAAAAATTGGCAAAAAAGATTGCTAAATGGACGGCAAAAAATAAGTCCGAAAAGGTTCAGGAGTTACTGGAAAATGAAGATGCGTTAAGTGTTGCCGTTCAGAATGGAACTTACGAGAAAGATGATAATTCCGTAATAGAGGCGGTTTGGCAGCAGGAGTCGGGTGTATTCGGACCTGTAGAACTTGATAACGGTAGCTTCGCTGTCGTTCAGATTGACGAATTTATACCATCAGCGCCGAAGGCTTTGAACGAAATCAAAGGTTTGGTAATAGCGAGTTATCAGGATACTTTAGAGAAAGAGTGGGTGAATGCCTTAAAATCAAAATTTGAGGTAACTATCAACGAAAATGCTAAAGCTGCACTATTTCAGGAATTGCGTTAATGTTGAAGTCAATCTTCATAGGACTCGTCGCTTTAGCATCTGTTGCTTGTGTCTCTAATGGAGATTTGGAACAAGATGTATTAGCGGAATTGAGGAATAAAAAACTGCTTTTCGAAGATATTGCTGATCATTTACCCAAGTCAGGACAGATGGATGCGGTAGACAGTATCTCTTTAGTCAATCGATTAGTTCGTCAATGGGCTGAAAACGAACTGCTTGTAGAGGCCGCAGAGTTTAATTTGCAAACAGAATTGGCGGATTTCGAGGCGTTGGTAACGCAGTACAGAAACGACTTACTAAAGCATGCCTATATTGATGCGTACGTACGCCAGCATTTAGATACAACCATTACCACTGATCAAATAAAAGAGTACTACGACCAAAACTTGAATAATTTCGAGCTTAAAGAGAGTATTGTTCAAGCTTTTTATGCTGCGGCACCTGTAGAAGCACAGAAAACTAAAGAGGCTAAACGATGGTTTTTATCTGATAGGTATCAAGATAAATATTTGGATTGGGCAGAAGTATTTGTCAGTAAACAAAGTAATTACGGCGATTCTGTATGGGTACCTATGATGGATTTTCTTGAAGAAATTCCATTAGAATCCACCAATCCGTATAATTATTTAAATAGAAGAAAGAGATTTACCTGCGAAGACACTGCATTGGTGTATTTTGTGCAAGTAAATGCCCTACGTATTAAGGACAGTTACAGTCCGCTACCTTATGTGGAAGAGCGCATAAAGAAAGTACTGTTGAACAAGCGTCGACTGACGCTCATCGAGCAGATAGAAGAAAATATTATTGAACATGCAATTGAAGAAGGCACACTTATTATACACTAGCGTATTTACGTTTCTCGCAGTTTTTGCGAGTGCTCAACCGCAAACCGTTGATGGGGTCACCGCCATTGTAGGAGGCGATGTCATTCTTAAAAGTGATATCGAGGAGCAATACGATGTATTTAACCGTCAGAACTTCGGTAAGCCGGTTACCTATTGCGAAGTTTTTGAAGAATTATTGTTTCAAAAGCTACTCATTCATCATGCTGCAATTGATTCTATTTCTGTAGGCGAAGAAGAGGTTGAGGCTAATATGGACCGCAGAATTCAACAATTGATCATGCAAATGGGTGATCAAAAGAAACTGGAAGATTTCTATGAAAAATCTGTAGTGGAAATCAAAGAAGATATGCGCACCCTTATTAAAGAGCAACTGACGGCACAACGAATGCAAATGACAGTTGTTGAAGGTATCGAAGTAACTCCTTCTGAGGTTCGCGAATACTATGAAAACTTACAGGAAGATAGCATTCCGCTTATAAGCGCCGAAGTAGAGTTGAGTCAAATCGTTAAATTTCCAGAGTTATCCGAGGAAGCAGAACAGGAAGTAATCACTAAACTCAAAGAGCTTAAAGGCAGAATTGAAAATGGGACTTCTTTCTCTTCAATGGCCATTTTGTACAGTGAAGACCCTGGCTCGAACAAGAAAGGTGGTGAATACCAAGGCATTCAGCGAGGTGTGTTTGTAAAGGAATTTGAGGCTGTCGCATTTAATTTACGTAAAGGAGAAATTAGTGATCCATTCAAGACTGAATTTGGTTACCACATTGTACAGTTGCTTGAGAAGCGCGGTGAAGAATTAGATCTACGTCATATTCTCATAAAGCCAAAGCTTACGCAAGAAAACTTGCAGGAAGCGAAGAATTTTCTAGACAGTGTTAGTGCCGCTATTGCGAATGGTGAAATGACATTCGAAGAAGCTTCTAGACGATTTAGTGATGATGAGCAAACCCGATTTAACGGTGGTCAAATGAGTAATTTCCAAAGTGGAAATAATAAGTTTGAAGTATCGCAATTGGATAGAGGCTTGTTCGGCTTAATCAATGCTTTGACAGACGGTGAGATTTCCGAAGCAACATTTTATAGAACAGAGGATCAGCGTGAAGCATTTCGTATTGTTCGTTTGGATGCGAAATATGAGCCGCATAGAGCAAATCTAGATCTCGATTTCACGCGTATCAAAGGTTTTGCCCTTCAACAAAAACAGGCAAAGACGGTAGAAGAATGGAAGGAAGAGAAATTGGCAGACACTTTTGTTAAAATCAATGAAGGGTATTACGATTGCGATGATGCCTTAAATTCATGGAACAGCAATAATGACTAACGAAGAAATCATCTCGACGCTCGAAAATGCCCCTGACAAGCTTCAATCCTTTAAATCTGAAGTTGGTAAGGTAATCATAGGGCAGGAAGAAGCTGTTGATTTAATTACAATGTCTATTCTTTGCCAAGGCCATAGTCTCTTAGTCGGAGTCCCCGGATTGGCAAAAACCTTATTAATCACCTCTGTGAGCCAAGCGCTTGGTCTAGATTTTTCCCGCATCCAATTCACTCCGGATTTAATGCCTTCTGACATTACGGGTACGGAGGTCTTGAACGCTCAAAGAGAGTTTACCTTCCACAAGGGACCAATATTCTCTAATGTTGTATTGGCTGATGAAATCAACCGTACGCCGCCTAAAACGCAAGCCGCATTGTTAGAGGCCATGCAAGAGAAGAAGGTCAGTGCTGCCGGTAAAACGATGAATTTACCGAAGCCGTTTTTTGTTTTAGCGACTCAAAACCCAATAGAGCAGGAGGGAACTTATCCGTTGCCTGAAGCGCAGTTGGACCGATTCTTATTCAATATTTATGTCGACTATCCAGCCCTCGATGAAGAACGTGCGGTAGTACGTGCCACTACCGTGGGTGGAAGTAAACAAGTCAACCCTGTACTTTCCTCAAAGGAAGTGCTCGACCTTCAGTTTGCATTGCGCGCTATGCCGGTAACCGATGCAGTTGTGGATTACGCTGTAACGCTAGCACGTAAAACTCGACCGGGTAAAGAAGGCGGCAGTAGCATAGCAGAAAACTATTTCTCTTGGGGCGCTGGACCACGTGCCTCACAGAACCTTGTTCTTGCAGCAAAGGCATTGGCAATGATGAAAGGTGAAGGAACGCCGAGCACTGCGCATGTGAAACATATTGCTCCTGCTGTGCTGCGCCATCGTGTAGTTATAAATTACAAAGCGAAAGGCGAGGGATTGACGGTGGATGAACTTATCGGTCAGTTGCTCTGATCCGTTCTTGTGTTAAGACGCGTTAAACTTCTAATGCATCCCGTTAGATAGTTCTATTTTCGTGTTATGTTGAATCAATTCATAGGTAAACTTCGAAAACATGCATTAACAGCAGTGCTTACTGCAGCAGTGCTTGGTGCTTTGTTGCTGCAATTGAATTTACTTTCTGGCGAATTGGAATTACAGAAACAACAGTTTGATTCTGATGTTAGCGCTACTGCATCTGGTATTAACGAGCGGGTACGACTTTTCGTGAAAAGAAAAAGTACAGGTGCGCTTAAACGTAGTACTTCGAGTGATTCTACAGTAACCATTAATACTCCAATGGGTACCACCACATTGCGTTGGTCGGCTACTCAGGGCGCGGTTCCTTATGGTTCGGGATTTGGAATGGACACCACTATGATTTCTGGATTTCTTGATGATTTTCAAAGTTCTTTACCATGGGAAACACTCATTTCCTCCGCGGAAATGGACAGTATGTTGCAAAGTGAGTTGCGTGTTCATGGCATTCGAACTGCACCTAAATGGGCCATTGTAGAGAATGGGTATTTAAACAGTTTGCTCAGCGATGCATTTACTACGGACAAGGTTGCTTATAACTTTGTATTGGCTGAAAGCTTTTTTGGTCCTACACGCCAGTTACTGATGTATTTTCCTTCTGGAAAGTTCTATTTAGCATCACGTGTGTATCTCAACCTCTTTGTGACTTTACTGTTTTCAACGGTCATTTTGTTTGCTTTTTTCAGTGTACAGCGTCAAGGGCAAAAACAAAAACGCTTGGCTGCAGTCAAGAGCGATTTCATTAGTAACATGTCGCACGAATTCAAAACTCCGCTAGCGACCATTAGTTTAGCTGTAGATGCTTTGTTGCGTAACGGTGAGAAAATGAATTCCGAGCAAATGCAGCAGTATTTAGGCATTATAAAGAGTGAGAATAAGCGCATGAATGCCCAGATGGAAAGCGTGTTGCAGATGTCGATGATGGATAAGGAGGAATTGACTTTAACCTTAGCTCCGATGGATTTAGAATCCTGTTTACGCGAGGCTGTCGACCATTTTAAGCTCACGGC
>CATAQZ010000281.1 GCA_949487015.1 Flavobacteriales bacterium UBA4585 | reverse complement strand
GACACTGTTGTCTTCACACAAGACATTTATCTAAAGCCTTATGAACCCATGGGATATGAGCGCGATACAGTTCGTGTATGCCCTGGCGATAGTGCATATCTCGCACCTGTTTATCTAGGTGGTGAAAATCCGCTCACTTTTTATTGGCTCGATAACTTAACACAAAACAATCCACGCGTTATTCTCCCATGGAACGATACCACCTTTGTACCCTTTAGCGTATCGGATGGCTGTGATGTACTGCTCATAGATAGCGCATTAGCCATTAATATGCCGAAGCCATCTGCAGGTTTTCAGTATCTAAATGATCCTTATGTTCCTCTTCGAGTTGCATTCAGTGAAAAAGCGCAGAATGAAGTAAGCTGGACATGGTATTTGGATTCTACGGTAATTACAGGAGCGGAATTTGAATACGATTTTGCGCGCCCTGGTGATTTCGAGGTGACCCAAGTAGTCACGAGTGATTTTGGATGTATTGATAGTATTACCCTACTCGTGGCCGTCGAAACAGACTTCTATCTGTATATCCCTACAGCTTTTTCTCCCAACAATGATGGAATAAACGACTGCTTTAGTATAAAAGGGGTAGGTTTTGAAGGTATTCAATTTGAGATTTTTAACCGTTGGGGTAACGTAGTCTATTCAACTAGTGATGAGACGGATTGCTGGGACGGCACCTACAAAGGAAAGCCCTTACCGATGGGTGCTTACAGTTGGAGGTTGATGGTAGACCTTCCTTTTGACGAAATTTCAATCAAAGAAGGCGTTCTTAACATCATTCGATAATCACAAGAAGGGAATGGTCAAAACGCCAATGACCAGCACTAATTTATACCCTAAATGTGCCCACTTTAGATTGCGCACGTTGATGGAACGTAGTGTTATTAGATTCGATACAGTTAATAAGAATAATAGGGTCAAAATACCGTAGGAGGCATATTCATTGAAGAGTGGCCGAGTGAAATAGGCCGGAATCCAAGCAAGTATGGTGTTAATGACAAGAACCAATTGGACTTTACTAGTCCCGTAGACTGCCGCGGCATTTACTTTACCGGCTATAATATCGCCTTTGAATCCCAATAAGTCCTTGACCAATTCTCGCGAAAACAGGGCCAGTCCAAGCAGCATACCATAAGCTAGTGTAGGTAGGCTGATAAAATCATGGTAAACGCTAATTCCAAAAAATGGCATTAAGCCTAAGACTGCAGCACTAGCATGTCCGACAAAAGGAATATTCCTTAGTCTATGGGAATACAACCATAGTAAAAAAGCATAGATGCCGTAATAGCCTAAAGCTTTCCAGCTTACCACAAAAGCCATTAGAAGTCCGGAGAACAATAAAACCCCAGCTACACGAAGCGAAGTGCTTTTACGAACCAATCGTTCAAAAGAAGTTTGTCGAGGTCTATTGATGCTATCTGCTTCAAGGTCATAAAACGTATTAATTAGGAATCCACTTGCCAATAAAAAAGTGGATGCCCAAATGCTGAGGTGCGTCCCAGCATCTGTTAAGAGGGGAATTCGGGCATATTTATCAGCAAACACAAAAAGTGCTGCTAAATATTGTCCTAGAAGAAGTAATAGAATGTTATACCAACGAATCTGACTCAAAAGAGCCAACACTTTCAACGCATTTAAGCGCCTTTTACTCATGGGTTTCAAAAGCGGTAAACCACTTCAGGGGCATAACCCTGGAATTTATCTTTAATGCTCTCGTAATCACGAGTGAATCCCATGACAAATCCTCCGCCTCCAGAACCGCAGAGTTTTAAAAAGTAATCCTCAGTTTCTAGACCTTCTTTCCATAGTTTGTGAAAACCGTTTGGAATCATAGGATCGAAATTATCTAAAACTAAGGCACTGAGTTTCTTAAGGTTGGTAAATAACGGTCCGCGATCACCTTTAACAAAGGCTTGAATACACGCGTCGTTGTATTTAACGAATTGATCCTTCAGCATTTTTCGGAAGCCTTCTTCTTTGAGTTTCTCCATAAAGATGGCAACCATGGGCTGGGTTTCTCCAGGAGCGCCGCTGTTGAGTAAGAATACCGCTCCTTTACCTGCATTCACGGGTAAGCTAACAGTGCCCAATTCATCTTTACTTTGAATCAATAAAGGCAGTCCTAAATAACAGATGGTTGGGTCGATGCCGCTGCTTTTACCGTGGAAATAGCTCTCCATCCAGCTGAACAATTGCTTCAATGCTTTGATATCTGAAGGTTGCTCTGGACTGGCAGGAATTTTATCTTGACAGTAACGGTCGTAAATGGCCGCGACTAGAGCGCCAGAAGAACCAACACCGAAACCTTGAGGTATACTCGAATCAAAGAATAACCCATTCGACAGGTCGTTCTCAAAAGCAGCAAAATCAAAACGACACGGGGCTTCAGGGCTTTGTAAGTACGCTAAATACGCTTGAAG
>CATAQZ010000280.1 GCA_949487015.1 Flavobacteriales bacterium UBA4585 | reverse complement strand
TCTGCATATTGCATGGACTTACAGGTCAAATTGTACACTCCAGCGCTAACTGGATTGATATTGAACTTTCCATCAAAATCCGTTGTACCGGTTGTAATGACCACGTCGCGATCTTTTACAACTACAGTAGCGAAGGGAATGACTTCACCGGTGCGCTTATCCTTAACCGTTCCCTTAATAGATCCAGGACGAGATTGCGCAAAACTGAACGCAACACTAAGTGTCAAAACGAGCGTGAGTATTTTTTTAACCATATAATCTGGCATTACGTTTGGGTTCTAAGGATGTAAATATAAGAAGTAGAGTGGCAGAAACCACAACCAATTTGTACCTATCTTGCGCTGGCATATGAAAAATAAGGATACCATTGGATTTCAAGGGATTAGTAACGATTTTAAGCCTTTTTGTGATAGCTTCGGGGTGTAATAGCACTTCCGTTCAGTACGATATTCCGGAACCATTAGTGGATGAAACCATCTATTTAAGCGATCCCTCTAGTTTCAATTTAACTGTCATTGGAGGTCAATTAGTCATCCCGAATGCAGGGCACGGTGGCATCCTAATTTACCGTCGGTATTTTGATCAAGAGTACTACGATTTCGCTGCCTATGAATTGGCTTGTCCATACCATTGGAATGACGGCTGTGGACTGCTCACTAGCAGCATGGGTGACCTCTATCTCACCTGCGGATGTGACGACCACAAGTACCAAGCCTTAGATGGTCAAAGCATAGATACTTCCTACACACTTCCTGTGAAAGAATTCTCCTGTCAGTTTGATGGTGGAAACATCATTCGAATAACGAATTAAAAAAAATCGCCCCATATCTGGAGCGATTTTAGGAGTATTCCTTGATGTTTTGATCCGCTAAACAAACGCGTTCTCTCCGGTGATGTCTAATCCCGTTATAAGTAAGTGAATATCATGAGTTCCTTCATAAGTAACTACAGACTCTAGATTCATCATGTGGCGCATGATTGAGAAATCGCCTGTAATTCCCATTCCACCTAGCATTTGACGGGCTTCACGAGCAATTTTCAAAGCGATTTCAACATTGTTTCTTTTCGCCATGGAAATCTGTCCAGTAGTGGCTTTACCCTCATTTTTAAGCTGGCCAAGTCTATAGGTCAACAGTTGTGCCTTCGTGATTTCAGTAATCATTTCAGCCAATTTTTTCTGTTGCAACTGGAAGCCTGCGATCGGCTTACCAAACTGGATGCGTTCTTTCGAATAGCGCAACGCAGTATCGTAACAATCCATGGCAGCTCCTAAAGCGCCCCAAGCGATACCAAAACGGGCACTGTCAAGACATGATAGTGGCGCACCTAGACCGTCACGACCTGGTAAAATATTTGTTTTCGGGACTCGAACATTATCGAAGACTAATTCTCCGGTCGCTGACGCACGAAGTGACCATTTATTGTGCGTTTCAGGAGTTGTAAAACCTTCCATTCCTCGTTCAACGATAATCCCTTTGATACGTCCCGCTTCGTTTTTCGCCCAAACTACCGCGACATCACAGAACGGCGCATTTGAAATCCACATTTTCGCACCATTCAAGATGACCTCGTCGCCATCTTCCTTAAAGTTTGTGGTCATTCCACCCGGGTTCGATCCGAAGTTAGGCTCTGTCAAACCAAAAGAACCTAGAAACTCACCCGTAGCAAGCTTTGGTAAAAACTTTCGCTTTTGCTCCTCAGATCCATAAGCGAAGATGGGGAACATCACTAGTGAACTTTGAACAGAACACGTGGAGCGAACTCCGGAATCACCGCGTTCCACCTCTTGCATCATTAAGCCATAACTCATGTGATCTAACCCTGCGCCACCGTATTCTTCCGGGATATACGGACCAAACAAGCCAATTTCACCCATTTCCTTAACCAAATGATCTGGAAAAGCGGCGCGCTGCGCGTAATCTTCGATGATAGGACTGACGGATCTTTTGATCCAATCTCTTGTCGCATCGCGGACCATTTTATGTTCCTCGGAGAGTAAATCGTCCAATTGGTAATAGTCCGGGTGGTTAAATGCATCCATGTCTGTTCAATTTTAGGTTCAAATTAAAAGAGGTGTTGAAATTAAAACACAATGACCGAATTATTGTTGTTTTCAGTCAAGAGATATTCGCATCTTTAATGCGGAAAGAAAATTGGACCCTATTATGAAAAAATTCGCCTTGTTATTCGCACTCATTGGAATCGTTAACTATTCATACACGAATTCTGGCGGCTCACCGGGCGGCAAGAGCGGTTCACCGGCGTCCAACGGACAAACTTGTTCAGGAGGCTACTGCCACAGCGGAGGTAGTCCCAATGGAAATGAACTCATCGATATTCAAGTAGATGTTACGCCTAATGCGGGAATGAGCAACTACAGCGATACGATAAGAGACTCCATACAGACTCGTGTATACTTAGATGTTGCTGCCGCTGGTAGTTCAAAAATTGGTTTCTCAGCAAGTATTGAAGATGCAAGCGGTAATCACATAGGAACGCTTTCCACACCTTCGTATACGAATACTAAAATTACGAGTTCAGACTACGTTACCCACAAGAGTTCATCAATAGCAGTTTCGAACAATGCCATTGATTGGGTATGGGATTGGAATACGGGGGATATCGGAGATTCAGTTACTATTTACGTCGCCGTCAACTACACCAACGGGAATGGAACGACCTCCGGAGATTATGTAGT
>CATAQZ010000279.1 GCA_949487015.1 Flavobacteriales bacterium UBA4585 | reverse complement strand
TGCTGCACTGCCTTCGCCGTGCGAGCCGCCTCGGTATCTCCAGTCTTAACAAACAGCCATGCCAAGGCACCATGAACCCACGGCTGATGGAAAACTAATTCAGTGCTTTTGAGTCCAACACGTATGGCCTCATCCCAATTTTCAATATGCAAATAATACCTAAGCCAGAGATTTAACACATCGGGTCGGTCTTCTGCTAAAGGCTGTAGTAATTCGTATAAAGTGTTGTAGAGATTCGCTTTCACTAAGAATCTACCCCAAAGTATTGCGGTAGATGCATCCATGGTATGCGAAGAAAAATTGGGTGCTATCCATTCTTCATTATTCGACAAGGCGACTAAAGCTCGGTAATACGACCAAATCTCAGATTGCCGCTGCTCTTGAGCTACCCAGTTAAGTAGCTCGCTCAATGCATTAAATTGCTTCGACTCTGCAAGCAGTGCTGCACCGAGCTGCAGATAACGCAAAGGCGACTTCTTATTCAATCCTAGCGCAGTTAATGCTCGCCAAGCATCTTCAGGTCTACCCTCAGCGCGCAGACTTCTCGCGAGGTAATAACTGTTTTCTAAAAGGCGTTGATCTGTGACTGCTGCTGCCTGAGCATCAAGATATCCCATGGCAATCAAATCTGAAAGCATGGTTGATTCAAGCGTTAAAGATTCTTGATCCTCCGCACGAATTCCTGCAACTCTAGGCACTCGCGACGCTTTGAGTTTAGATTTGATGCAAGGCGCCACCCTTCCTTTCATTTCAGGAATGGCTTTCAACTGGTGAACTGCAAGCAGCGTAGGCGCGATGTCTAAAAGTGTTAAACCGCTGGTCAACGCTTCAGTATTCACTGTAGCACCCTTTGTTAAGAACACTCCGAAATGGCGGTGTTCTAAGGCGGGGGCACCTGCATGATCCGGCAATTGTCCCCAGCGCTCGTCCCCCGATTTAAAACCGTGGTCACTGATCAAAAAAGTTGTGGTCTTTTCGCTAGTGAACCCTAATAGAGCATCAAGGAAAAGGTCGTGTAATCTGTATGCAGCTGTAACAATGTGTTGGTACATAGCAAAAGCTTCATCAGTAACCCCAGGGAGCTGAGGAGGATGATACTTCATCCCGAGGTGTTTGTAATGATCTAATGCGTCGTAATATATACTCGCGTGCGCCTGATCTCCATAGGCTAAGGCCAATGTCGCAAGTGTATGTACATTGAGTGCATGTGTTGTGATTTTCAAAACACTCCGTACCACTTCGTCTTCGCTGCTTACCTCAAGATTCGGGAAAAATAAAGCAATGGCCTGCGCCGGTATTTCCTCGGGTTGCAGTAATAAGGCCTTTGCTATCGGCCGGAGATAAGAAGGCCGAATACCAGCATCGATCCAATTCCCATCTTCTGCAGGAGCGAGGTTAGAAATCCGAACCCCACCGCCTTTACTTTCTGGCGCAGGGTGCGATGGCCACCAACCTACGGTAGTGCATGAAAGGCCATTTTCTTCGAGTACATCCCAATAGGTTGGTACTTGTATCGAAGAACCTCGAACCGCTCTCACTGCCCCATTTACAATCTCTGTAAATCCGTGAATGCCATGCTTGGAAGGCCATTGCGCTGTAGCAATAGTACTCCAAAGCATGGGCGAGATAGGCGGGTCAATTGTGGCCAATTGAGCCTGTACTCCACCCTCCATCAACGCCGTTAGATGCGGCATTTTACCTGAAGTCAACAAAGGCGTCATCACCTGCCAATCCGCAGCATCCCATCCAACCAGTAAAGAACGCAGGGGACTGCTTTTTTCTGGCGGAGCGGGAAATTGGGCCAAATCAATTCCTTTGAATTGAGCGATGGCTTTATACCCACCTGCCAAAAACCCCAATGTATATATGTCCTTTTGCGCCATAGCGTAAAAGTAATTGCTAAATTTGGAGTTACCCCACTGCTATGCCCATGAAGACAAAAGCTTTTTCTGAGACGCTCGCCTTATCCTGGTCGGCCATCAAAGCCTCACCGCTGAGAACGGTACTGACTTCATTAATCATTTCTTTTGGTATCATGGCGCTAGTGGGAATTTTAAGCGCTACCGATGCACTTAAGCAAAGTCTAGAAAGCAACTTCACAAGCCTCGGTGCGAATACGTTAACCCTCAGAAATTCGCAAGGCGGATTTTTCGCCGGTGGAGCGAATCGAAGACAGAATCCAGCCATTTCCTACCGACAGGCAAAAGCTTTTAAAGACCGTATGGCATTTGCTGGAGCGAAAACCAGCCTGACCTATGTCGCCGGTGGAGCAGAACAACTGAATTATGGAAACCGCAGCACTAATCCTAACAACATGGTAACTGCGGCGGATGAGAACTATTTGTATACCGGAGGATTTGAATTGGCTGAAGGGCGAAACTTTACAGCCGATGATGTTCAACGCGGTAAAAACTACGTCATTTTAGGGAATGAGACAAAAACGACCCTTTTTGGCGAAGCTTCCGCTGTAGGTAAAACTGTGAAAATGCGCGGTAAACCTTATATGGTCGTAGGCGTTCTTGCCGAAAAAGGAAATTCCGGTATGTTCTCCGGAGATCGCGGCGCATGGGTTACCATTACCTATGCAAGGGCAAACTTCACCGCTGGACGGCCAAATTATACATTGAGTGTAAACGCGCCAAGCGCTCCTCTGCTCGATGCTGTTCAAGGACAGTGCACTGCGCTCATGCGCAGCGTACGAAAGCTCAAACCCAAAGAAGAAAACAACTTTTACATCATCCGCAGCGATAGCATTGCAAAAAGTTTGATCGACAACCTTGGGATGGTCACTACGGGTGCATTTATTATTGGAATCATTACACTGCTTGGAGCATCCATTGCGCTAATGAATATTATGCTGGTTAGTGTTACGGAGCGAACGCGAGAAATTGGTACGCGAAAAGCTTTAGGAGCCACAAAGAAGAGTATCTCCACGCAGTTTTTGGGAGAAGCTGTTGTCATCACTCAATTAGGCGGATGGACAGGGATAGTATTCGGTATAATTATCGGCAATGTCGTAGCAAACATGGTAGATGGCCAATTCTTCATACCATGGACCTGGATCACAGTAGCCTTTATACTATCTATTGGCGTAGGGCTCTTAGCTGGCTGGTATCCGGCAAGCAAGGCAGCTGCACTAAACCCCGTGGATGCCTTAAGACACGAATAAATCATAGCATGCTCGCGCCGGTTCCAACGCGAACCTCGAACTATTTTTGTTCTAGTTTTTGGTAGCCAAGGGCAGCGCC